>JAQWAM010000033.1 GCA_028707675.1 Kiritimatiellia bacterium
TCCTCCGCGTCCGGCTCGCGGGGGCTACGACACTGAGGCGGCTTGTTCGCGTTGCAGGCGATCGAGTTCGGTGGCGTCGTGCTCCCACTCTTCCGAGAAAACCTCCAATTGATCCTGCACGTGCTTCAGGCGCTTGTTGGTGGCGGCGAAATCTGTTGCCGGGGTGGGGTTGAAAAGCGCCGCCGAAAGGTTTTCAAGCTCGGCCTCCAGCGCGGCGATACGTGTTTCGGTCTTGTTGACCTTGGTTTTGAGCGCGGTAATGGCGGGCTGCAGGCGGGCGCGGGCCAAAGCGCGCGCGCGGCGCAGGTCTTTGGATCTGATCGGCGCCGCTTCCGGGGCGCCGGCGCCTGCCTGCCGTCCGGCGGCGCTGTCCGCAGGGGCGCGATTCTCCGCCGCAGTCTTCTCGTGATAATAGTCGTAGCCGCCGGGAAAGCGCCGCACACCCGCGGGCGATATTTCGATGACCGCGCCGACCGTGTTGCGCACGAACTCGATATCGTGGCTGACCAGGCAGACCGTGCCGTCATATTTACGAATGGCCCGCTCCAGTGTGGCGCGGCCATCCATGTCGAGGTGCGTGGTTGGTTCGTCCAGCAGCATCAGATTTGGCGGGGATAGGAAAAGGCGCAAAAAGGCCAGGCGGATCTTTTCGCCGCCGCTCAGCACCCCCGAGGGCTTGCCGATGTCGTCGGCTGAGAAGCCGAACGCGCCCAGACGCGAACGCAGGTCTTTTTCGGTCAGTCCCGGCGCGCAGCGTTTGGCGCATTCGAAGACCGAGACCTCGGGCGGGATGGTTTCGGAAAACTCCTGCGAAAGGTAGCCCGGTGTCACCTTATGACCCAGTGTCACCGTGCCGCCGGTCGGCGCGCGCGTGCCGGCCATGATGCGCAGCAGCGTAGTCTTGCCCATGCCGTTGAAGCCCACGATGGCGACTTTCTCGCCGCGAGTTATGCTAAGGTTCACGTCGCGCAAAACCTTGCGCTGGCCGTCATATGAGAAATCGACATTCTCGAGACGGACGATCTCGACACCCGCGTGCGGGGCAGGCGCCAGACGCAGAAATCCGGCCGAAAGGCCGCGCTTGGGCACGGCCACCGCCTCGGCCTGGATTTTCTCGATCATTTTCATGCGGCTCTGCGCCTGCGTGGCTTTGGAGGCCGTGGCCTTGAAACGGTTCACGAAGCGCTCCAACTGTTCGAGGCGGCGATCCTGATTGGCCTTCGCTGCCAGCATGTTGGCGTGACGCACATCGCGCTCGCGCAGGTAGAAGTCGAGGTCGCCGTTGTAGCGCGCGGCGGTTTGGGCGTCAACCTCGACGGTGGTGGAAGTGAGGGTGCGCAGCAGGTAGCGGTCGTGCGAGATCAGTATCAGGGTGCCATCGTAGGCGCGCAGGAAGCGCTGCAGCCACTCGACTGCCGGCAGGTCAAGGTAGTTGGAGGGCTCGTCCAGCAAAAGCAGATCGGGCTTGGAGGCCAGTACGCGCGAGAGTTCCGCGCGCATCCGCCAGCCGCCGCTGAAGCTTATGAAAGGCTGGCCGAAAGCCTCGGCGGCGAACCCCAGCCCGCCCAGCGAGATTTTGACGCGCGACTCGATCTCGTAGCCGCCGAGGTGCTCGAACTCGGTCTGCACGGCGCCGATACGGCGCAGGAGGCGGCCACGTTCGCTCTCGCCGCCGGCGGCGTCGAGCTGTTGTTCCAAGGCGTGGATATCATGTTCCATTTCGGCCAGACCGGGGATGCCGCGCAGGGCGTACTCCAGCAGGGTCTCGTCCGGCGAGTCGGCCTGGAGATGCTGGCGGATGTGGCCGATGCGCGGAGACTCCTCGATGACCACCTCGCCCGCGTCGGCAGAAGCCTCGCCCAGGATCAGGCGGAAGAGCGTGGACTTGCCGGAACCGTTGGGGCCGACAATGCCGACACGCTCGCCTTTGTTGACGCGGAAAGTGACATTGGACAAAACCTCCTGTGTGCCGTAGCGTATGCCGATGTTGCGGAATTCGATCACTGTAAAAACCCTTGCGCCTTTGTGTGAGATTAAATTGAGAGCCTGCGTCAGTCTTCTGGCGGTTTATGCAGCAAGCGCAGCAGGGCGCTGGCGGCGGCGACCTCGGCCTCGCGCTTGGTCTTGCCAATTCCTTCAGCCGAGTGTCCCTCGTGGACACTGGCCCGCACGGTGTACTCCGGCGCGTGATCCGGGCCTTGGCATTCGATCAGGGTATAGGACGGCGAATCCGGCCAGGCGTGTTTTTGCGCCAGCTCCTGCAGGCTGCCTTTGGGATTGCCGGACCAAGGATCCGGCGGTTCTTGCTGGACAAATTCGGCCAGCCGATCGAAAAAGCTTTGCGCGGCAGCCAGACCGCCATCGCGCCAGACCGCGCCGAAGAGCGCCTCCATGGCCTCGGCCAGGAAGCGGTCGTTGTCGCGCCCTCCCTGAGCTTCGTCTTGTTTGCGCATGCGCAGATACTTGCCAAGCCCTATGCCGCGCGCCATGCTGGCGAGCGCCTTGCCGCTGGCCATGAGGCTGCGCCGCACCGTCATGGAACCCTCGTTTTCCTCCGGGTAGCGCGTGAACAAGTGCTCGGCGGACAGCAGGCCGAAGACCGCGTCGCCCAAAAACTCCAGGCGCTGGTTGTCCGCAACCGACTCGTTGCCCGGCACGGCGCGGAAAGAGGGGCTGGTCAAGGCCGTCACCAGCAACTGGCGGTCGGCGAAAGTGTGGCCGAGCAGCGTTTCCAGCGGCAGCAGCTCATCTGCGCGTTCCTGTGTGTTCATTGCTGTTCCTCTAGTTGCTTGCCGCAAACCGGTTTTTTCGTCGCAGCTCCTTGACGTCCTTGACTTCCCGTCGCCTCCGGTGATATAAATAAGCCGTTTTCGAGGTGCGGGCGCTTAGCTCAGTTGGTTAGAGCGCTACTTTCACACGGTAGAAGTCACAGGTTCGAATCCTGTAGCGCCCACCAATTAGGGGTCAAAATCGCGTGATTTTGGCCTTTTTTGTGCCCAAAAGCGGTGTTTTTTTGAGCAAAATTAAAACGATTAAGGCTGTTTGGGCATAAGTGGGGCATAATCCGTAAGTTCGATTTTCGACTGGATCCTGTTGAGAAGGCGGGAAGGCGAAAACCCTACCCGGCCGCCTCCCCTCCTTGCCGGAAATCGCATTTGTCGCGCCTCAACGGGCAAAAGCGTTTCGTGTGGCAACAAACCTTAAACCAGTCGAAAAATGTCCCTATGACACTTTGATGGTTGGATTCCTTGCCGAGCGTATCAAGCCGTCTGAGCGAACTTCACGATTCCCGTCTGATCTTCCTGCGGCAGGAGATACGCGCCGGCCTGTTCCAACTCTGTGCACATCTGCTGACAGACGTCCAATTGTTTGCCCGCACCGGGCCGCCTGACGACCAAGAGCACTTGCTCCGGATGTACAGGCCCCGCTTTCAGGCGCTGCAGCCTGTTTCTCCAGCTATCGGCGTGCTCGACGATCTTCGGCGTTTCCGTCTTGTCCAAGTCAATCGGATGGATTGCGCGAACATATCGGTCACCCACCCGCCGGACAAACGGAAAATGAGCCTGGCAGAAATCGTTGCTGAACGTGTACTCGACCAATTGCGGCAGGAGCTTCTCGGTAGAAAATACTTTGCGCAACCTCTTGGTCATGAGGGATTCCTGATACTCCTGCCGCTGCGCGAAACCACGCTCCACGTAAAAGTCGAACAGCCTGTCCATTTCCGCAGCGGGATCTTCGGTCAAACACGTTCTGGGAGGGCTGAAACAGAAAATTTCTTCCCTCGGGCGGACGAGATTCAGGAAAACCTGATTGAAAAGTTTGGCATCCTCTTTGAAACGCAACTTGGTGTTTTTCTTGCCGTCGTTCATCATTTTGGCGACGCGGTCGAGTTCGTCCTTGAACAGCTTGCGCCCCTCGACAAAAGCCGCCTTGTTCTGCTTCAACTCGGGGAAGAAATCGGTGATGCGGTCCAGCCGGCGGGTTTCCAGACGGTAACCGAACCAGTGCAGGTCCGGGCAGGCCAGCGCGACACCCAAATTCACAAACTCCCCTGGTTCCGTATATGGCAGGAACCTGAGTATCGTGTAATTACATGCCAGTTTCTTAATCATGGTGTTGACCTCCGAACACATCAAGTATTTTAACAGAACGGCTCAGAATCTCAATCGCCGATTCGGGGACAAAATCCCCGGGCGTCTCCTGGCGTTCGGTCCACTCGTCCGGAAAATCCCCTGTCAGTTCGGGGAAACGGTCAGCTATTTTGGCGAAAGCCTGACTTTGTTCAAGTAAAAAAGTTTCGGAAATTCGTTCGCGCTCCGCCCGGAAGACATGGCTCTCAAAGAACGCGGATTCGGCGAAGTTCTTGTCAAACGCGTTGTTATGGTCGATCACGGTGAGCTGGTTGCCGTCCGAACTCCACAGCAGGTTGACGTTGCCGCCCATATCGCCCAGAATCCGGTCCTCGTTCTGAATCCACCAGTCGAAAAGCAGAATCTTCCAGCGCAGTTCTTCCGGCACCGCCTTGACAGCCACCGGCGGCAGCGCGAACGAGTCCACTTTTCTGGAGCCGAACGCCGGACCGGCCCTCCAGGCCTCGATGCCGCGAACAGCGCAGAACTCAAGTATCCCCTGCTGAACATCGAGCATCCCGAATGGCGCGATCGGCAGCGCTAACGCCTCGGCCAACCGGGCGGCCAGCATCTCGTGGCAAAGTTCCCTGCGCGTCCAGCCCGAACCGCATCCCTTGATGAAATAGAGATGGCCGTCCTCCGCCCTCACTTTGAACGGTCGGCTGACACAGGTGTTCTCCGCACACCGCTCCAAGATCTCGATGACCTGATGCACGGCAACACGATAAACGGATTCGCTTACGTTTTCAACCGTTCTTTCGAGCATTCTTTCTGCTTGTCCATCCAGATCTGGGCCTCGCGGAAAAGCATCCGGTTTGTCTCCATCAATTCGGGCTTGCGGCGGAAGCTGGAGTCAAGCGCCGCCAGCAAATGCTCCTCGCTCAGTCCGGTGACGCCCAGGCGCGCCAAGGCCGCCAACATGCCGGTGTTGGCCGATTTTGGGCAGCCAAACTTTAGCGACAGGTCGATAGCGGGCATCCGGAAGACGTTGACGCCGTCCGGCGCCTTGACGTCAAGCTGCACGGTGGAGTCAACTATGATGGTGCCGCCAGAGCGCACCGTGGCAGCGAAGCGCTCGTAAGAGGGTTGGTTCATGCACACCAGCACATGCGGGGAATCGACTACCGGCGAGCCGATCTGGGCACCGGAGATGATCACCGAACATGCGGCAGCCCCGCCGCGCTGCTCGGGTCCGTAGGTGGGGAACCATGTCGTGAAGCGTCTTTCCAGCCGGGCGGCCTCCGCCACACAGATGCCTAGGCTCAGGACGCCCTGCCCGCCGAAGCCGGCGAATTTGATGTGGCGCTCAGCGAAGCCGCGGTCAACCTCTGCCGTCGGCGCCTGTCCACTGTCGGAGCGCTTGAAAAACTCATCGACCGACACGGACTTTTTCCGCGGCGCGCGGGACACGGCGGCAGCACTGTTGTCACGCAGGCAGCCGAGCGGAAACTCCGGTTCCATCCGGTCGATACAGAAGCGAGCGGCCTGCACGGCATCGCAGCTCAAGGTCGTGGGGCAGGGTGACAAGAACTCGATAAAGGCGTATCCTTTGCCGTCGCGCTGGATCTCGAACGCCTTGCGCACCGCGCGTCTGGCCCGCATGATCCTGGGGGTGTCGGCCACGGAGACCCGCTCGATGTAAACCGGCGCCTTAAGCTGGTTGAGCACCTCGCAGACGTGCAGCGGATAGCCGTCGGTCAGGGGATCGCGCCCGTACGGCGTGGTCATGGTCCGGTCTCCTATCAGGGTTGTGGGCGCCATCTGCCCGCCGGTCATGCCGTAGGTCGCGTTATTGATAAAAAAGACTGCCATATGCTCGCCGCGGCTGGCGGCTTGGAAGGTATGGTTGAAGCCGATGGCGCCGAGATCGCCGTCTCCCTGGTACAGGGCCAGCGCGGCGTCGCGCCGCAGGCGGTTGACGGCGGTGCCGGCGGCCGGGGCGCGGCCGTGGGCAGCACTGAGATTGGCGCAATCCCAATAGTAATAGCCGAAAACCGAGCAGCCGATCGGGCCGATAATGATCGCGCGGTCTTGCAACCCGAGCTCGTGCATGGCCTCGGCGATCAGTTTGTGGATTATGCCGTGGCCACAGCCCGCGCAGTAATGGGTCGAGCGCGTTGCCCGCCCGCTGCGGATAAACGACTCATACATGCCGACGGTTTTTTTCAGTGTCATTGGCTTTGTTCCGCTAACGCCGCAGTAAAGCGCGGGCCTGTTCTAAAACCTCATTGACCGTGACGATGACCCCGCCCATGCGGTTGCAGAGAGCCGGAATCACGCAGTGTCCGCAGGCGCTGGCCATGCGGAATATCACATCCTCGCGGAACTGTCCTGCGCTGAGTTCCACCACCAGCGATTTGCGCCCGTCCAGAGCGCCGCATAAAGCTTTTTCAGGAAAGGGGCTCAGTGTGAGCGGGCGGAACACGCCGACCTTGGCGCCCTCGGCGCGCAGGATGTCCGCGGCGGATCTGGCGATGCGGCTGGAGATGCCGTAGGCCACCAGCACCAGGTCGGCATCGCCGCAAAGATACGCCTCGTGACGCGCGTCGTCCCGCATGCCGGCGTATTTGGCTTGCAGGCGCAGGTTGTGCTCTTCCTGAGTGGCGGCGTCGAGATAGATTGAGGTGATCAGGTTTTGGCGTGTTGCGGCGGTGCCGTGCAAGGCCCAGGCGCTCGTGTCAGGTTTCGGCCGCTCGCGGTCCGGCAGGGTCAGCGTCTCCATCATCTGCCCCAGCAGCCCGTCGGCCAGCATGATCGCGGGGGTCATGTGCTTGAAAGAGAGTTCGAAAGCGCGCATGGTCATGTCGCACATCTCCTGCACGCTGGCGGGAGCCAGCACCACGCAACTGTAGTTGCCGTGGCCGCCGCCCTTGACCGACTGGCTGTAGTCGCCCTGTTCCGGGTAGACGTTGCCCAGCCCGGGTCCGGCGCGCATGATGTTGACGATTACGCCCGGCAGTTCGGCGCCGGCCATGTAAGAGATGCCCTCTTGCATCAGGCTCATTCCCGGGCCGGATGTGGCGGTCATGGCCAGCCCGCCCGCCGCCGCCGCCCCGTAAACCATGTTAATCGAGGCCGTCTCGCACTCCGCCTGCAAGAAATCCCTGCCGACGGCGGGGAACCACTTGGCCGCCGCGTGCGCGATCTCGCTGGCGGGGGTGATGGGGTAGCCGAAATATACGTCGCAGCCGGCATACAGGGCGCCGATAATCACCGCTTCGTTTCCCTTGACGAATTTTGTCATTTTCTGCCGATCTCTCCCGTTGGGCGCTTCCGCGCCTGTCGCGCTTTCAGGGTTTTTCGATTGTGATCGCATACGGCTCAGGACAGTTGTAGAAGCAGACCGCGCAGCCGGTGCAGCCCGCGCCCGTGTATTCGGCCGGCCGCATGCCGCGTCGGTTGAGTTTTTCGGAGAGGCGCAGGCACTTACTGGGGCACGCTTGGATGCAGCGCCCGCAACTTTTGCACTCATCGGCGTCAATCAACGGTCTGGGCTTGTTCAGCCCCCTCTCTCGGTCAGCCATATTTCTCCTAAAAAAAGCTAAAGCCCAGCGTTCATAAGATCAAGGCAAGGATGCCATTTTCAGGAGGGTTTTTCAAGGAATGCTTCATGACGTTTTTGTAATCAAACCTTCGTGTGCGGTTCAGCGGCCTTGACCTCGTCCCACAAGGCGTCCATGGCGGCCAGGTCCATTTCTGTCAGGCGCTTGCCGAGCTGGGCCGCGCGCGTCTCGACCGCACGGAAGCGGCGCGCGAACTTCTTGCTGGCCGACTCCAGCGCGCTTTCCGCGTCAACGCCCAGGAACCGGCAATAGTTCACCACCGAGAACAGCAAGTCGCCGATCTCCTCGCGTACGCGCTGCGCGTCACCGCCGGCGGCTGCCTCGCGCACCTCGTCGAGTTCCTCGGCCAGCTTGGCCGTGGCGCCGGAGGCGTCTTCCCAGTCGAAGCCCACGCGCGAGGCCTTCTCCTGTGTGCGCTGGGCTTTCAGCAGGGCCGGCAGGGTCACCGGAACGCCGTCCAGCGCGGACTTGCCGGGGTCTTTGCCGCGTTCCCCGCTCTTGATCGCCTCCCAGTTGCGCAAGACCGCGCGCGATGAGTCGGCCGCAGTGTCGCCGAACACGTGGGGGTGGCGCCGTATCAGTTTCTCGGTCAGGGCGGCTGCTACCGCGTTCAGCCCGAATAGGCCCTCTTCCTCGCGGATGGCGCACTGGAAGACCACCTGCAGCAGCACGTCGCCGAGTTCCTCCAGATGCGGTGCCGGATCCGCCCCTTCCATGGTCTCCAGCAGCTCGTAAGTCTCTTCAAGCAGGCATGGCTTGAGGGTCTGCAGGGTCTGCTCCCGATCCCATGGGCAGCCCCCCGGCCCGCGCAGGCGCTTCATCACCGCATAAAGCCTTGCCACTTCCGGCAGTTCCGTCCCGCTCTTCATCAACAATCTCCGCTAGCATCCC
>JAQWAM010000034.1 GCA_028707675.1 Kiritimatiellia bacterium
CCATCGCGGCGTTTTCGATGAAAGTCCAGGTCTTCAGGTCTTTGGATTCCGCGAAGAACATCGTGAAGGCCTGCCCGACCAAATCGCGCGGCTTGCCGAGTTCAAACGACAGGATGAACCGGTCGCCGGCGCGGCACATCGTGGTGTTGTAACCTTGCCAGTCAGGATTTTCGAGAATCACGCGCGGTTCCGTCCAGTGGATCATATCGTCTGACTCCATCTGGTAAAAGCGTCCCTTGCCCCAGCCCTCCACAGCGGTGACATAGATACGGTCGTTATGGACGAAAGCGTTGCCCATGTGAAGGCCGGCGCCGAAGGCCGGTGTCACGGTTTTCATGTCTGCCATGTTTAGAAAGCGGAAATATGAACTTCCGGTGTCGTTGGCGCGATGGCGTTTGTCGGGACGTTCCCAGCGTATGTATTCCATCAGCCAGAGTTTACCCTTGAAAATGATCGGGTTGGCCTCGACTACGAAGATGTCGAAAGTGCCCAGCTTTTTGATCCGAACCGGTTCCGCGCCAAGGCACAAGCACACGCAACAAGCCGCCGCCAAAGCCACGGCTCCTCCGAGAAAAAAACTGCGGTTAATCATTTTCCGTCACCTTTGTTTGGTTTGCGGTCACTTTCTCAACTTTGGTTACAAAAAACAAGTTGTTTCTTATGCGCGCAAAAGGTGGGGTGTGATTCAATAATGTTGAATCGCACCCCTGTCTGTCGGCGCTTGAAATCCAAACTGCGCTGTGCCAAAATGATAATTTACTAATGGAACTGAAAAAGCAGTGTGGCGAGAAAGTGCGTGTTATCAGGATCCACGATCGCGGCAATGGCTGCATCACCACAAAGGAGGCGTACCGCGATTACCGTGTACAGGTTGAATACCGATGGGCCGGGCAAAGCTACCTTGGCCGAAGTTGGAAATGCCACGACTCAGGTTTTCTTTTCCATTCGCAGGGGCATGACGGCATGTACCACGGGACGTGGAAGTGGTCTTTTGAGGCGGACATGATCCAGAGCCGTACGCCCGATTTCATCACGGTCGTGCTCAGAGGGTACGCGGTGCCCCCGAAGCCGTTCACCTACATGGCGACCGTGCCGCATTTTTTCCCAACGGTGAAAAGACGCTTGAGGCATACGGCCTTCACCCGACCGAAAGCCAACTCCAGATGCAAAGCCAAGGCAGTGACTGCGAAGTCCGCCGTGTCACCCTCATGCCGAACCCTCTTGCAGGACGTGTATTTCAAAAGAAAGCTGGAAAAAGCAAATGAAGTGTTTGATGGTCATCGCTGTTCTTGCGGGTTCATTCCGTGTTGCCGCTGAAACGTGGGATTTCACGAGCGGATGCCCTGAGGGGTGGGTCGATCGTCGGGAGCACGGGTTCCAAAGCAAGGAGTTGTATCCGTTCCCGGAGGCTTTCCGTTTTGAAGCCACGTTTGTGGTTCAACCCGATCCGTCGGTCAAGGTATGCGAAAGCGTTCTTTGGGATGACATGTACGTCAACTACAAGCCGAAACGCAACAACCGCGGATTGCAGGTCGCCTGCTTGCGGCGCGGGACGCGATGGACGCCGATCGCTTATGCCGGTATGGGTGACGACACGTTCCGCGTCACCGGGCCGGAGTGTGATCTGAAGCCGGGTGAAGAGGTTCGGCTCGCGCTGCTTTTTGACGCCAATCGAGGCATCACATGGAGTTTTGCCGGCACTGCTATCGAATCGATCCTGCCGCAGGCAGGAGGAATCGCCGCTGCCGCGCATCGTCCGTCAGTCGGCGACCGGGTGGGATCGAATTATCAGCCTTTCGAAGGAACGGTCAGGCGCATTTCGGTCGTACCGGTCAAACGTGAGAAGGTGGCGTTCGCGCGTCATGGACGCAACGCTTTCGAGAGCGGTGAGACGGGCGCGGCGCTTACGTTCATCGCGATGAATAATTATGATGTCGCGTTGACCGAACTCTCCGTTTTCATGTGTACGGCAGACGCTTCCGGGACACGGCTGGCGGAGATCGGGAAAGAATACAGAGAGCTTGCTCCCGGCAAATCGGCAATGATCGCGGTTCCGGTGGAGACGCGGTTAAAGGCGGGACCGGTAACGCACGAGGTGCTGTTTTCAGCGCGGGGTCCAGAAGGCCCGGTTCAAGTCAAGCGGAGCGTCTGCAGTGGGATCGGTCCTGGTTTTGCCGAGCGTATGCCGACACTCATGTGGATGTTTGCGGCGCCTTATCAGACCCTCACGGACTTCGGGTTTACGCATGCGACTGAAAATGTGGGCTTCAACTTTCCATTGACGAAAAACAGCTACATCGCCGAGTCGGAACGCAAGCTTGATCGCGCCCTGCTCTCTGGTGTCCGTTTTGTTAAGATTTTCAGTCCGTCCAAGCCGGGCGGATCGTCCGAGGGCCAATACGAAAGGCAACGCCGTGACGGCACCTTTTCCGATGCCTCGCAACCGGTGCTGGAGGTGTCCGATCCGGACATGGTCGCTCACGCTGAAAAAGTCATGGAGGGGAATGCGAAGGCTTTTGCCGACCATCCCGCCTTTGTCGGAATCCTGCCGTGTTCAGAACATCGCGATCACACCTTCCCGTCCTTCAATACCGAGGCGCAACGCTATAAAGCGGAGACGGGGCGCAACGTGCCCGACGAGGTTTCCGGCAAGACGCTGAAGCGGAGTCTCGCCGAAAAGCGTTATCCGGACGGCGTGGTGCCGACGGACGATCCGATTCTCGCCTATTACCGCTGGTTCTGGAAGGGCGGGGACGGCTGGCCGAAGTTTATCAGCGCTTATGCGGATACCGCCAGGAAAGTGATCAAACGTCCCTTCTTCAGCTTCTTCGATCCGGCGGTCCGGTGTCCGCCGGTCTGGGGGTCCGGCGGCAGTGTCGACTACCTTAGCCAGTGGATCTATGCAACGCCTGAACCGATGAACGTGGCGGGGCCTTTGGAAGAGCTGTTCGCGATGGCGCGGGGACGTCCGGGACAGAAAGTCATGATCATGACCCAGTTGATTTGTTACCGCTCGCAGATCGCTCCAGAGAACGTGAAGGTCGATCCTGAGCCGGACTGGGTTCAGCGGCGCCCTAACGCGAAGTTTCCGACGATTCCGCCGGATTCCTTACGGGAGGCGACTTGGTCGATGCTTGCGAAACCGGTGAAGGGCATCATGTATCATGGCTGGGGGACGATTTACGAAACAGGCGAGGAAACGGGCTACTGCTACACCAATCCCGAAGCCGCTGAACGACTCCGCTGTCTTCTCAAGGAGGTCGTGGCGCCGCTCGGTCCGATGCTGATGAAGCTTGGGCGGGACGATTCGCCGGTTGTGATTCTCGAAAGTGCGACGACCGCGCTGCTGGGAGGTCCGGCTTCGTGGGGATGGTCCGCGCCGGCGATCACGTTCTTCCAGCGCGCAAGGCTCGACCCGCGGGTCATTTACGAAGAACAGGTTATGCGTGACGGCTTCGGAAACGCCAGGATTGTCTACGCGCCGCAGTGCCGCTTCATGACGCCGGACATGATCGCGAAGATACGCGCGTTCCAGTCTCAAGGCGGCGTACTCGTCGGCGACAACGAAATGCTGAAGGCGTTGTCGCCGGATGTCACCGTGCCGGTCGTCAGTTTCAAAGCGCCGCCCAAGTCTGATCACACCGAGGATGTCGAGGCTATGGAGGCCGCACAGAACGGCGATGGCGAAAAACGCGCGGGGACGGTGCGGGCCAAGGCGAAGATGCTCAAGGATGCCGAGGCGGCGCGCGTCGCGCTTGCCGCGAAAGGCTATGCGCCGTATACCGACTCATCAACTCCTGAAATCGTCGTCTATAACCGCCGTTGGAAGTCGACGCCGTATCTTTTCGCAATCAACGACAAGCGCACTTTCGGCGATTACGTCGGTCTGTGGGGACTGACCATGGAGAAGGGGCTGCCGATCTCCGGCTCGGTTTCAATCGCCGACCCGGATGCGCGCATCAAAGCGGTTTATGAACTTTCGCTTGGTGGCGCGTTGCCATTTTCCCGAACCGGCAATCGCATGATCGTGCCGCTTGAATATGAGACCAACGACGGACGGATTATCGTGTTCCTTGCGGAACCGATTTCAAAGGTGACGCTTTCCGTCCCCCGGCAGATCAGGCGCGGCGAAAAACTCGACATCGCCTTCAATGTGCTGGGTGCTTCCGGTCTGCCGATTGCGGCGCTTCTGCCGGTTGAGGTGCGCGTTTACGATGCAACGGGCTGCGAACTCGACGGCGCCGGATGGGCGTGTGCTGAAGATGGGGTTTGTTGTCTTGCCGTTCAAACCAAGCTCAATGATCCCCCCGGACAATACCGCATTGTTTGCGTCGATCGCGCTTCCGGCTTCACGGCAACCAGAAAGGTAAAAATTCAATGAAAAAAAAGCTTGTCACTGGTTTTGTTGCGATGTCATTGGTTTGCGTTGTAGAGGCGCGCGAGGCGTGGGAGGTCGAGGACATGGCATATCCCGGCGCACACGTTAAGAACGTTGAAAACGAAACGGAGATGCGTGAGATGTACCGCGAGTGTCTCGAAAAGCTCACCGATTTCGCGCTTGTTCCGCCGAAGATCCGTCAGGACAAGCTTGGCGAGTTCGCTGCCACGAACCTCGATTACTGCATGTCGGGGACAATCGGGCTCACGCCGGGTGGACGCCTTTACGCGGGCTGGATCTCGGGCGAGGACGGCCCCAAGGGTTTTTTCGTTTCCAATCGTTCGGATGACCGCGGCGCGACGTGGAGCGAACCCTGTCTTGCGGTCAAGTCCCAGGATCCGCGACTGGCGCTCGCGCGGCTCACGCTCTGTACCACGTACTGGACGGATCCGGACGGACGGCTTCATGCGTTTATCGATCAGTCGCTCGGGATGTATGGAATCGCTGGAATCGTCGGGTGTACGACGACAGACGGTCGCCGCGGCTTTTTCGAGTCTGTCTGTGAAAATCCCGACGCTGAAAAACCGACGTGGACCAAGCCGCGGCGCATTTCCGATGGACATGCCCTCAACAAGCCGATCATTCTCAAGAACGGCGATTGGCTGCTTCCGGTTGCGCGTGGTGTCCATGGCGGACAACCGTTCGAACCGGCTGGAGTGTTCCGGGAGGTGTGGAGCAAGGTCTGGGGCGCATGGTGGATGGGGTCGTCCGACAAGGGCAAAACCTGGAAGATGCGCGGTGGCGTGAGGTTCCCGGACAGCCAGTGGTTTGAGCACATGGCCTACGAGATGAAGGACGGACGTCTCAGGATGTTTGCCCGTACACGGCAGGGGCTTATGCAGTCGTATTCGCCCGATGGCGGTTACACATGGACAAAGCCGAGTCATCCCGGGGGAATGGATCACCCGCTTTCCCGATTCTTCATCCGGCGTCTCAACTCGGGTGCGCTGCTTTTCGTGAAACACGGTCTCAAGGTGAATGACCGCAACAACGGTCGTCGCTCGAATCTCACAGCGTGGGTTTCGGACGACGACGGTGAGACCTGGAAAGGTGGGCTACTGCTTGAGCCGCTCACCTGTTCCTATCCCGACGGAGTGGAAAGCCCGGACGGTACGATCTACATTGTATACGATCACGAGCGTGATCGCGCCGCGGAATTACGCATGGCGCGGTTCACCGAGGCGGACGTTCGCGCCGGGGAATTTGCTTCTGCTGGCTCGCAACCCGGCATCATCGTCTTCAAGGCCCGAAAACGCACTCGTCCATAACGCCTCTGGATTGCGGGCTTCGGACGCCCCGGGTTCCCCGGGCCGCCTCCGCTTCCTCAGCCGAAACCGCCCTGTTTTCGGCGATGGCATTGCGATTGATCCGAACTTGTACGAGATGTGGATTTCTGATAATTTCAGTTGCTATTTGATGGATTAAAAAGACGATTGTTATGATGGCGGACGCGTGTTCTGGCTCGAGTGCGGCGCGTGGCACGTCATGTTTTCCGTTGGCGAAGAGGAGAAGGTAAAGCGGCTCGCCCCCGAGCTTCTTGACTGGGATGGACATTGCATGAAGGTTCTCGTCAGGTCTATGTGATTGACTTTGAAGAATCCAACGGCAAAAGAAAGGTGCGGAAATGAAGAAAATGATCGTGATGGTGGCGTTGCTGGCGACTGCAACGGCATTCGGAGGCGAGATCAGGACCGAGCGGCTTACGAACAATCTCTGGCGGGTCAGAATGAGCCGCGATGGCAAGTGGCCGGAGAGCGCGCTGAACCGTTACGGGATCATCGAGACATTCCGGCCATGCGAGACGACCTCCTCGCTCGACTTCGGCTTGATGAAGGCTTCGGCGAAACAGGTCGGCACGGGTTTTGAACTTAAATTCACGCTTGCGGAAGACGATCGCATCTACGGACTCGGCGATGTCAGCCGCGACAACCTCAACCGCCGCGGAGGCGCGTATGACATCTGGGTGAAGAACGTTATCAGCTACATTCCGATTCCCATGGTCATGACGTCAGGCGGATGGGGGGTTCTCGTCAACACGACCTATCGCCACACGTTCGATGTCGGCAAGAGTGACACGGGCGCGATCACCGTGACCGCGAAGAAAGGAGATGTCGATTTTTACGTTTTCAAGGGCAGGGATTACCGCGACATGCTCGACGTTTACACACGCCTCACAGGACGTCCCGCGCTGCTTCCGGCATTTGCATTCGGGTTTGCCTATGTTGCGAACGAATGGATCAACATGTTCCAACTCACGGACGAGGCCTGCCGGTTCCGTCAACACGAGCTTCCCTGCGATATAATTGGTCTCGAACCCGGCTGGATGGAATACCATTACGATTTTACCACCAAGAAGTCGTGGAACCGCAGCCGGTTCTGGTTCCCGGGTTGGGCGAAAGTCAGTGATCATCGTGCGACCTGGATCGGCGCGCTGAAGGAGATGAACTTTAAATTGTCACTCTGGCTCTGCCAAAACTACGACATCATCTGGTTCGAAGAGGATTGCGCGGCAGGCAGGGCGGCTAACACGCCGGCGAAAGCAGAACCGGACGGCAAAAAGGACACGGTCGACGATGTCTGGTTCGACGAGCGCGTGGAAGGCAAGTTCGCTTCGCAGCCACAGGAGGAGAAGAGCCTTCGCAAGCTTCGCACCGAGGTCGCGAAAGCCCGTTACAATACAGTGGCGCGTCCCGATGGCATGCAGGGCAAGGATCAGGACGGCAGCCAGGAGCCGTGGTTCGAGCATCTGAAAAAATTCGTGGACCGTGGGGTGCGTTGTTTCAAGCTGGACGCATCCGAGCAGGTGCATGAATTCCCCGGGCGCGTCTACGGCGGTAAACTTACCCACGATGAGGCGCATAACCTGTACTCGACTGTTTACGACAAACAGATGGCGGATGGCTACGAGGCCTATACTGGAAAGCGCGCGATGGTCTATTCGCCCGCGGGCTATGTCGGTGTGCAGCGTTATGTCGCGACCTGGGCGGGCGACACGGGTGGCGGATTTAAGCCTCTTATCTCGGCTCTCAACCTTGGTATGAGCGGACACCCGAACCAGAGCTGCGACATGAACACTTACGCGTCAGACAGCATTCACTTCGGCGTATTTGCGCCGTGGAGCCAGCAGAACAACTGGGCGTATTTCCGTCAGCTTTGGTACCGCGAGAAAACGATGCTGGATCTCTTCCGCAACTATATTAATCTCCGTTACCGACTCTTCCCGTATCTTTACGGTGCCGCGTCGATTTCATCCCGAACAGGGTGGCCGATCATGCGTCCTCTGGCATTTGTTTATCCAGACAAGAAGGAGTACGCGGATGAATGCGGAACCTACATGATCGGCGACAATCTGCTTGTTTCGGCGTTTGTCGAATATGTGAAGATCCCTGACGGCAAGTGGTATGAATGGCGGAGCGGGGAGGAGGTCAAAGGTCCGAAAACGTTGCCGTTTGCGAAGACGGACGAGTGGGGTGGCGCACTTTACGTGAAGGCGGGCGGAATCATTCCGATGTGGCCGTTGAAGCAGCATCTTGAGCGCGGGTGGAACGACCAGGTCATTTTCCATGTCTATCTCGGTGACAACGGCGAGGCGGAGTGGTATGAAGATGATGGCGATTCGCTCGACTACCGCAAGGGCGCGTTCACGACCGCGGCACTTTCGCTGAAGGACGGCACATTCACGATCGGCCGCCGGAGGGGGATGTTCACGGACATGCCCGCCAAACATGACGTGACGGTTGTATGGCACCATGGCTCGAAAACAAAAACGGCGCGGCTCGGTCAAATCCGTGCGGATGTCGAAACGTCCGTTTCCGCGCCGTGGTTTTGGTTCTGGGAGTGAACGAGTCGATTCAACGCGATGCCTTCAACGCCTGTCACAACCCGTTTATCCGTAAATGACCGCGAAAAACCTGTTTTCGGCAGTTGCCGCCCCCATCCTTTTCCTTGCGCTTACGGCATGCGACGCACCGTATCAGGCTCCCGAGCGTCATGTTCCGAAGCAAGTTCTGGGGCGGGACTACTGGACGTTTTTCTTCTCGTGGAAGTATTCTGATCCGATGGTGAA
>JAQWAM010000035.1 GCA_028707675.1 Kiritimatiellia bacterium
CGAACACGGCAGTGAAGGGCCCCATCGCCGAGGGTACTGCGGGACGCGCCCGCGGGAGAGTAGGACGCCGCCGGGAATTCATTTCCCCGGGCCGCGAGTCACACAGACTCGCGGCCCTTTTTCTTTCTTCCCAACGGCGGATCGAGGTCGCTTTGCGGCATATCCAGATTGGGCGCGAGTCGCAGGACAACGAGCAGTGGCACATGCTGCTGTGGAGTGATCTGTGTCAGCAGAAGGGCATCCGGCTCTCGTGGTTCCGCCATTTCCTGCTGCCGCGTAAGATGACCTTTGTGTACTTCTGCCTGACGCGCCTGATCTATCGCGTCAACCCAATATGGTCGTTCGCGATGAATGCGGCTTTCGAGTCGCACGCCGAGCACGAGTACATGCTCTTCGCGCAAGAGCACCCCGAGTTCGACCAGGAACCGGTCGAATCGGTCTGGTTCAGCCGCTATCCGCGCCAGACGACGCTGGGTGACCTGGTGCGGCGGGTGGGGTTGGACGAGCGCGACCACATGAACCGGTCGCTGGACGAGATCCGGCGGCTGCGGGGCGGCTGAGGCGCGTCAGTTTATCTGTGCCCGCTGGCACGGCGGGACAAGACTTGAGCGTACCGGTGTGGGCGGCTCGGCAACTGATTTGCCGGGGGCGGATAAAAAAAATATCACAGGCCTGTTGACAAGGCCGCCGATTCCGTATATTTTATTGACAAACCATGAAATTGGAACGTGACATAATGATCGTAGCCAGCAGACTCCTCGTTACCGGGCGGGTTACGCCCGTGTTTTCAGTAACGATGTGTCAGGCGGGCTCCTGATCTTTAATTCAAGTCAGTGGTTCCAGAGTCATCAGAGAGACCCGCCGTTATTTCATACGGCGGGTTTTTGTTTATAGGGTGAGGAAGAAAAAAACGGTGTGTGCTTGGCGGCACGGCACCGAGGAAAAGGACGGTAAAAATGAAAGACAAGAAGACAACCGGCAAAGCCGACGAACCGGAGCAACCCGGCAGAACCGGAGCGCAATGCGTCATTGACGGTCTGGTCAAGGCCGGCTGCGAGGTCCTTTTCGGCTATCCGGGCGGCGCGGTGCTGGACATTTTCAACTGCATTTATGATGCGCCTTTTAATTTTGTGCTGACCCGGCACGAGCAGGGAGCAGTACACATGGCGGACGGCTATGCCCGCGCCACAGGGCGTCCGGGATGCTGTCTGGTGACATCCGGCCCGGGAGCCACCAACACGGTGACCGGTCTGGCCACGGCATACATGGACGGCATTCCGCTGGTGTGTTTCACCGGGCAGGTGGCGCTCAACATGATCGGCAACGACGCCTTCCAGGAGGCGGACGTGATCGGTATCACGCGGCCGGTGACCAAATACAACTTTCTGGTGCGCAGTGCGGATGAGCTGCCGGAGATCATCGCCAAGGCCTTTCACATCGCCACGACCGGAAAACCCGGGCCGGTGGTGGTCGACATACCCAAGAACGTTCAGAAACAGATGACTGTCGCGACGACTCCTGAGAAGGTGACGATGCGCGCGTACAAGCCTGATGTGGAGATCAACCCCGAAGAGCTCAAGGATTTTGCAGAGATGATCAACGCTGCCTCCCGTCCGTTGCTATACGCGGGAGGCGGCCTGATAACCGCAGGCGCCTCTGGACTACTGGCTGAGCTGGCGCGCAAGGCCAACATGCCGGTCTGTACCACCCTGATGGCGCTGGGCGCGTTTCCCGAGGATGATCCGCTCGCTCTGCGCATGGTGGGAATGCACGGCAGCGTGGCCGCGAACTACGCGATCGACCATTGCGACTTGCTGATATCGGCGGGCGCGCGTTTTGACGACCGCGTGACGGGCAAGATATCCTCTTTCGCCGCGCGGGCCAAGATCGTGCATATCGACATCGACAGGTCTTCTATCAACAAGAGCGTTCACGCGCATCTGGGGGTACACGGGGATTTGCGCAAAGTGCTGGACGCGGTGACGCCGCTGGTCCGGCCTGCCGCCCATGAAGAGTGGATGGGGCAGGTGGCCCAATGGAAAGAGCGTTTCCCGTTCGCATATCAGGGGCGCGAGGGCGAGCTGATGCCGCAGTATGTGATCGAGCAGATATACGAAGTCAGCGGGGGCAAGGCGGTGGTCACGACCGACGTGGGACAGAACCAGATGTGGGCCGCGCAGTTCTTCCGCTACACGCGCCCGCGCACTTTCATCTCGTCCGGCGGCCTGGGCACCATGGGCTTCGGTTTGCCGGCCTGCATCGGCGCGCAGTTCGGGCGCCGGGATGAGCTGGCGGTGTGCATCACCGGCGACGGCGGCGTGCAGATGAACTTTCAGGAGCTGGTGGTGGCGGTGGAGCACCGCCTGCCGATCGTCGTGGTGATCCTCAACAACGGGTATCTGGGCATGGTGCGGCAGTGGCAGGAGCTGTTCTACTCCAAACGCTATTCCGGCGTCATGCTGAGCCAGAGCGGCCGGGCGCCGAACGAGCAGATACAGGACAAGGGCGGCTACCTGCCTGACTTCATCAAGATGGCCGAGGCGCACGGCGCCAACGCGCGGCGCATCACGCGGGCGGAAGAGGTGAC
The DNA here is from genome assembly GCA_028707675.1 of Kiritimatiellia bacterium. Taxonomy (GTDB): domain Bacteria; phylum Verrucomicrobiota; class Kiritimatiellia; order RFP12; family UBA1067; genus JAQVQN01. The sequence goes on from JAQWAM010000035.1 coordinate 2,588, forward strand.
GCCGGCTTTGAAGGAGGCTTTTGAAAGCCGCCAGACCTGGGTGATCGAGTGCATCATCTCGCCGGAGGCCAACGTGTATCCGATGATCCCGCCCGGCTCACACGTGGCGGAGATGATCAACCACACGGTGTAGGGAGCGAGAGTTGATTAGTGCGTTAGTTGATTAGAGCGTTAGTTTATTAGGAGGAGTATGAAACACATCATCAATTGCCTGGTGGAGAACCAGCCGGGGGTGCTCGCGCGCATCGTGGGCCTGATATCCGGACGGGGCTATAACATTGAAACACTTAACGTGGGGCCGACCGCCGACCCGACGGTCTCGAAGATGACCATCGTGGTGCCGGGTGACGCGAACATCATCGCGCAGGTGACGCACCAGCTCTCGAAGCAGCCGGACGTGATCGAGGTGGTCAACATGACCAACCGCCGCCATCTCGACCGCGAGCTGATCCTGTTGCGCGTGGCTGCCGCGAATCATCACGACCGTGCCGAGATCGTGGATCTGGCCGCGCTTTTCATGGCGCGCGTGGTCGGCGTGCAGACCGAGTCGGTGACCATCCAGATGGCTGGCAATCAGGAGACCGTGGCGGATTTCCTGCGCCTGTTGAAACCGTATAAGCTGATCGACATATCGCGCTCCGGTGTGATCGCGGTCGGACGCGATTAGGCCTGAAGCGTCATAATCAGTTTTTTATCACACGAAGCCACGAAAGGGCAAGTATGCGGGTGTGTGGGTTTGTGGGTGCGTGAGTTTGTGCCCGCATACACACACAACGGTTTTGAGACGACAGACTGAACAGAATCCGGTGTGCCTTTGTGTGCGATTGTTAAGTGACGAGTCCGCTTTAGAGCAAGAAAATGCATAAAAATCCGAGATACCGTTTCGCCCTGCTGGGGCACCCGGTGGGTCATTCGTTGTCGCCGGCGATGCACGAGGCTTCTTTCCGCAGCCTGGGCATTGAGGCGGAGTACTGCCGCATCGATGTCGCGCCTGATAAATTGTCTGACAAGTTTGCGGAGTGCCGCGCCGAGGGATTTAACGGACTGAACGTGACCGTGCCGCATAAGGCTGCGGCGTTGGGGCTGATGGATTGGCTCGACAAATCGGCCAGGCTTTTCGGCGCGGTCAACACGGTGCGGATTGAAGAGCGCGGTCTAACCGGCTTCAACACTGACGCCGACGGCTTCCTGGAGGACCTGGCGGTGAATTACCGCATGACGCCCGAAGAGCGTACGGTCATGGTGTTGGGATGCGGCGGGGCGGGCAGGGCTTTGTCGATCGCCTGCGCCAGCCGCTGCGCGGCGCGGCTGCTGCTGGCGGAGCTCGCGGAAGGCAAAGCCGAGAAGGTGGCAGACGAGATTCAAGAGAAGCTGCCGGATGTCCCGCTGGAGGTCGAGGTTTTGGCGCCGGATCAGAAGGTCTGGTCGGAAAGATGCCGCGAGGCTGATCTGGTAATCCAATGCACCCCGGTTGGGTTGCGCGAGGATGACCCTGCGGTGCTGCCGCCGGAAGCTTTCCGGCGCGGGCAGTTGGTGTACGACCTGGTCTACACGCGGCGGGTCACGCCGACTATGGGCGCGGCCATGTCAGCCGGCGCGGAAGCGGTCAACGGCGCGGGCATGCTGGTTTATCAGGGGGCTGCCGCTTTCAATATCTGGACGGGCCTGTGCGCGGACTCGGCCGCGATGCGTCTGGCGCTGGAAGAGCGCATTTACAAGAACGCGGATTGAATGCGGGCGGAACTGATGATCGCGGATGCTGCGATGGCGCCTTCACGCAGGATTCGGATGGCGCCGTCGGCGCTGACCCGCACGACCGTGCTGGCCACGCCGCCCGGCGAGACGCCGCCGTCGATAACCATATCGGCTTCCAGCCCCACATCGCGCAAGGCCGCCGCCGCGCTGAGGGCGGGCATGCTTCCGCTTAGGTTGGCGCTGGTAACGCGCAGTGTTCCGCCGCACGCTTCCAGCAGCGCAAGGGCGAATGCATGATCCGGCACACGGAACCCTTCGCAACTGTTGCCGCATGGCAACACCAGCGTCATGGCGCCGGGCCAATAGGCGGCGGCGAGCTTTTGCGCGGCAGGCGGCATGGCCGCGCCGAAGGCGGTGACGGCCTGTGTGCCGGACGCGAGCAGCGCCACCGGCTTGTCCTCGGCGCGTCCTTTGATCGCGCGGATACGCTCGACCGCCTCGGGGCACGCCGGATGGGCGGCAATTCCGTACACGGTATCGGTGGGCAGAACCACGACCCTGCCGCTGTTTAATAAGTCAGCCGCTGTCGCCAACGTTTCGGTTGTCGGTGTGGTAATAAGCATGCGACTTTTTACCACACTTGAGATCGCGGCGCAAGGGGTGTAATATAACGGGCGCGATTCAACATAGTTGAATGCGCGACAGAGTCAGGAATTAGGAGTTGGGAGTTAGGAGTTAAGCCGGCCGCCCGGGGTTCCGGGCGAAAACGAGAGGGTAACTGAAAGGTTTAAGGTGTTGGTAGGGAGGCATCCCCGAGGCGTCCGCGGCGGTTTCGGGGAAACCGCCCTACCTTTTCAACACGGCTTCAGTGTGACAAAATGGCCAAGTTATAGGTAAGCCCGCCGCCCGGAGCACCGGGCGAAAACAGGTTGGTAACGGTATTTGAACGATTACGATTACGAGCAAGATTACGATTACGAAAAGTCTCCATTTTTCCTAATCTTAATCCTAATCCTAATCTTAATCAGCTTGAAGTTATAGGTAAGGGGAGACATTATGATGAAGATATCGCGACGCCGTTTCGCGGCGGGGGCCGGCACGTTGCTGGCCATGCCTATGATCGTGCCTTCGGGCTGCGTCAGCGCCTGCAAATGCCGCCGGCCGCCGCCTTCGGAGCGCGTCAATTTCGGCATGCTGGGTTACGGCACAATGGCGCAGGACAATATCGGTAACTTTCTGCACAATGACAGGGTGCAGCTGATATCCGTATGCGATCCGGTATCGGAGGGTCCGCTGTACGGCTACAAGGCCGAGCGTGTGGGCGGGCGCGAGCCGGGACGGCGCAAGGTCAACGAGTTTTATGCCAAACAGAAAGAGCGGCCGGGATATGACGGCTGCAAGGTCTTCAGCGATTTCCGCGAGATGCTGGACGACCCCGCGCTCGACGCGGTGTGCGTCAGCACGCCGGATCACTGGCACGCCCTGCACACGGTGTGGGCGGCCAAGAAGGGCAAGCACATCTACGGACAGAAGCCGCTCTATCTGACGGTGGCGGAGGGGCGCGCCATGGTGCGCGCGGTGCGGCGCGCCGGCGTCACCTTCCAGACCGGAGCGCAGTCGCGCTCGAACGATTATTTCCGCATGGCCTGCGAGCTGGTGCGCAACAACCGGATCGGCAAACTGCAGCGTGTCGAGGTGGGGCTGAACAAAGGCCACGCCACATTCGGCAAGACGCCGGAGCAGTTGAGCGAAACGCCTTTGGCCAAGCCGCCGGACTACGTGGACTTCGATCTTTGGCTGGGCCCGGCCCCGGAGCGGCGCTTCACGCCCAAAATCCACCATCCGATGCAGTGGCGCTACAATCTGGACTACTCGTGCGGCATGCTGACGGACTTCGCGGCCCACCAGCTCGACATCATGCAGTGGGCCTTGGGCAAGGACGGGATCGAGCCGGTCGCCATCGAGAACATCAAGGGGCGCCTGCCGCCCGCGTCCGACCTCTACAACACTTTGGCCGAGCCTTTCTCCTTCGAGATCGTTTACGGCGACGGACAGCGTGTGCACGTATCGTCCGAATATCCCTATGGCTGTCACTTCTACGGCGAAAACGGCAAGAAGATTTATGCGACCAACGGCAAACTCGAGACCAATCCGCCGGAGCTGATTCGCGAGAAGATCGGGGAAGACGAGATCCGGCTGATCCGCAGCGGGCAGCAGGAGAAGAACTTCATCGAGAACATTTACAGCGGGGGCGCGCCGATCTCGCCGGTGGAGGCGGGCTTCTCGTCGTTGACGCCCGCCGTGTTGGCGCACATCGGCATGCGCCTCGGCCGCAGCTCTCTCAGATGGCAGGCTGACAAGACGCGCTTCGTCGGTGACGAGGCGGCGGACAAGCTGCTCGAGCCGCACATGCGCGGGCAGTGGCGGCTGGACGTGTAGGCGCGCGGTTGTGTTTGAGGCGAGGTCGCGGCGTGGGAAAAGGATGGCAGACAAGTGGCGCGGCATTGATGCTGGCGCTGGCGGCGGGCGGCGAGACGGTTTTCCGGCGCGGCATGGAGCGGGTGTCCAGCATGGATCCGGCGGCGGCGGTGTCATTGTATGCCTCGCGCGCGGTGCAGCTTGTTTACGAGCCTCTGCTGGAGTTCGATTACGCGGAGCGGCCGTACCGTCTGGTTCCGGGTCTGGCTGAATCCTTGCCGGAGGTGCGGTCGAACGGGCTGGTCTATGTGTTCCGCATCCATCCTGAGGCGCGTTTCCATTCCGACCGCTGTTTCGGTGCGGCCGCGGGGGGCGGAGCGCGCGGGCGGGCGGTGTGCGCCGAGGACGTGGTTTACTCGCTCAAGCGGCTGGCTGACAGGCGCGTCGCCTCGCCTGGCGCGTGGCTGGTGGAGGACATGATCGCGGGGATGCGGGCGTTCGCGGACGCCAGCCTGACGGGAGACGCGACGGATTATGCGTTTGACGTCTCCGGGCTGAAGGCTTTGGACGGGCGGACGGTCAGGATCGGACTGACGCGTCCCGCGCACCAGTTCATCTGGTACATGGCGATGGCCTACACGGCGGTGGTGCCGCGCGAGGCGGTGGATTTTTACGGGGCGGATTTCGGCGGCCATGCGGTCGGCACAGGGCCGTACCGTCTGGCGGGATGGCGGCGCAACCACCAGATGACATTTGAGCGCGACGCCGGCTGGCGGGGCTGGCCCGCGCGCGGCGGCGGGCCGCGGCCTTTCGACAAAGTGGTTTACCGGGTAATCGACGACAGCTCGACGCAGTGGCTGTGTTTTCTGGCGGGCGAGCTGGATTTTTTGGGGGAGATATCACGCGACAATTGGGACGCGGTGATCGGGGCGGACGGCGCGCTGGCACACGATCTGCGCGAACAAGGCATAAGCCTGTATTCCATGCCTGCGCTGGAGGTCGCGTATGTAGGAATCAACATGGAAGACCCGGTTCTGGGCAAAAACCGGGCTTTGCGGCAGGCGCTCAACTGCGCTTTCGACAGCGGGGCCTGGGCGCGTTTTCTGAACAATCAGGTTCTGCCGTGCGACGGGCCGGTTCCGCCGGGGATCGAGGGCAGGTTAGAGAGCCCGTTCCCGTACGCCTATGATTTGGAGAGGGCCAGGGCGCTTTTGCGCGAGGCGGGGTATCCGGAGGGGGTTGACCCGCGGACCGGGCGCCGGCTGGAGCTTACGCTGGATTTGGGCCGCACTTCACAGGACATCCGCGAATCCACCGAGCTGATGGTGGCTTTTTTCGGACGGGTAGGCATCGCGCTCAAGCCGCAATACCACAACTGGCCCACTTTCCTGCGCCGCGTGTCGGGGCGTCAGAGCCAGATGTTCCGTATCGGCTGGGTGGGGGATTATCCCGACGCGGAGAACTTCCTTCAGCTTTTTTACGGCAAGAACGTGTCGCCGGGGCCGAACCGGACGAATTTCGCCGATGACGGATTCGACCGTCTTTACGAGGCGGCCTGCGGCGCTGCGGACGCGGCGGAGCGCGACCGTTGCTGGGCTGACGCGCAGGCGTTGGTGCGTGAAGAGTGCCCGTGGATATTCCTGCATTTCAGGCGGGCCTACAGCCTTTGCCAAGCGCGTGTGCTGAACTATGTGCCGTC
>JAQWAM010000036.1 GCA_028707675.1 Kiritimatiellia bacterium
TCTTCTCGTTCGGCACCAACGACCTTACGCAGATGACCTGCGCCTTTTCGCGGGATGACGCCGGCAAGTTTCTGGGCGAGTATGTGTCTCGGGGCTTTTACGAGTATGACCCGTTCCAGGTGTTGGATCTTGATGGCGTGGGGCGCATGGTCGAGATAGCTATCAAATACGGACGCGGCGTCAAGCCCGGATTGAAAATCGGAGTCTGCGGCGAGCACGGCGGCGATCCGAAGACCGTGGCTTTCTGCCATGGGCTTGGGTTCAGCTATGTGAGCTGTTCGCCTTACCGTGTGCCCATCGCCCGCCTTGCGGCGGCGCAGGCCGCGCTGAAGGGATAGCCTCATGCAAGAGCAGAAAGGATGCGAAATCCGCCCGGCCAAGCTTAAGGATGTGGAGCATATCTTTGACCTGATCCGGAAGCACGAGAACGATCTGATCGTGCGCTCGGTGGGGGATATCACCCAGAACATCGACAGGTTCGTGGTGTGCGAGAGCGAAGGGCGGGTGGTCGGATGCGCGGCTTGGAAGATACTGCCGGAGATCGGCGATCCGGAGAAAGCCTCGGTCGAAATCCAGTCCGTGGCGGTATCAGGCGAATACCGGCGCAAAAACATCGGATCTCTGATTGTCGCGGAGATATTTAGGAGGGTCAGGCCTTTCGAGCCGGTTCAGGCGATCGTGCTGACTTTCGCCCCAGAGTTTTTCCGTTCGATCGGCTTCAAGGAGATAGCTAAGACTCAGGTGATGCATAAGCTTTACATGGGTTGCATCAACTGCACCAAGCACGCCAATCCTTTCACCTGTCCGGAAATAGCCATGGCCATGGATCTGCGTAAAAAACAATAACGGGGAGAGTCATGAACAACCGCTACGCCGCGATCCGTTCTGTCGCCGCCGCAACGGCGCGTTACGCGCCTGCCGACACCGGGGCGCTGAGCGCGATGCAGGAAAGTTTCGGCAGCCATGTCTTCAGCGACGCCGTGATGCGCCAGATGCTGTCCGAGAAGGCATACCGTAAAGTCAGGCGCACCATTCATAATGGCGAACGTCTGGACGTTTCGGTTGCGGGCGAGGTGGCGGAGGCGATGAAGAAGTGGGCGATCAAGCAAGGCGCCACGCATTACGCGCATGTCTTTTATCCGCTGACCGGTCTGACGGCCGAGAAGCACGACTCTTTTCTGTCGCCGGACAACAAGGGCGGGGCGATCGCCAGGTTTTCGGCCAAGCAGCTTGTCAGCGGAGAGGCCGACGGTTCGAGCCTGCCTTCGGGCGGACTGCGCGCGACTTTCGAGGCCCGCGGCTACACGGCGTGGGACGTCACCAGCCCGGCCTACATTCTGGAGTGCGCGGGCGGACGCACGCTTTTCATCCCGTGCGCGTTCTGCGCCACCACCGGCGACGCGCTGGACAAAAAGACGCCGCTGTTGCGTTCCATGCAGGCGCTGGACCGCCACGCGCGGCGGATATTGAAGCTGTTGGGAGAAAAAGACGAGAAGGTTGACGCCAACGCAGGCTGCGAGCAGGAATATTTTCTGGTTGACCGCAGGATGTTCCTGCTGCGCCCTGATCTGATAAGCGCCGGCCGCACACTCTACGGCGCCAAGCCGCCCAAAGGGCAGGAGATGGAGGACCAGTATTACGGTGCCATCAACGAGCGCGTGCTGGCCTTCATGATCGAGTGCGAGGCTGATCTCTACAAATTGGGCGTTCCGCTCAAGACGCGGCACAATGAAGTGGCTCCGGGTCAGTTCGAGATAGCGCCGGTTTATGAGCAGGCCAACATCGCGTCCGACCATCAGCAATTGATCATGTCGATCCTGCAGCGTACGGCGACTAAGCACGGTTTCGTCTGCCTCTTGCACGAAAAGCCATTCAAAGGTGTTAACGGCTCCGGCAAACACGTCAACTGGTCACTGAACACCGCGCGCGACAACATGCTCAACCCCGGCGAGACGCCGGAGGAGAATGCCAGGTTCATGCTGTTCTGCGCGGCGGTGATAAGGGCGGTCTCGCTGCACGGCAGCCTTTTGAGGGCGTCGGTGGCGCACGCGGGCAACGATCACCGGCTGGGGGCTTGCGAGGCTCCGCCTGCTATAATATCGATATTTTTGGGCGAGCGGCTCACGGAAATTTTTGAGCGCGCGGCGGGATCTGCGCGCAAACCCAAGGCGGGCGGCAAGGCGCTGACGCTGGGCGTGAATTCCCTGCCGCCGCTGCCGGTCGGCGACGGCGACCGCAACCGCACGAGCCCCTTCGCGTTCACTGGCGGCAAGTTCGAATTCCGGGCCGTTGGTTCGAGTCAGTCAGTGGCCGGTCCGCTCATGGTGCTGAACGCGATCGTGGCCGACTCTTTGGACTACATCGCCACTGCTTTGGAAGCGCGGGTCAAAAAGAGTGCGGGCGGTTTGAACGACGCGATCCAGTCAATTGTGCGCGAGGTGTGGCAGGAGCACCGGAGAATAGTTTTCAACGGCGACAACTACGCGCCGGAGTGGCATGCCGAGGCGCTGAGACGAGGGTTGGGCGATCTGCCTTGCGCCACGGACGCCCTGTCGCAGTTTGTCACAGATGCGACGATAGGAGTCATGACCCGCCAGAGCGTGCTGACCGAGCGCGAGCTGCGCGCTCGCCACGAGATCTATCTGGCGCGTTACATACACGACATCGCGGTCGAGGCGCGGCTTACGCTCGAAATTGGGCGCACCATGATCCAGCCTGCGGTGGCGGCCGCGCAGTCGGGCTTGGCCGACGCGGCGTTGAAGCTGCGAGAATTGGAGTTGCCTGCCGACACCTCTTCTTTAGCTGAAATCAGCCGCTTGGCCGTAGCCTTGCAGGAGGAACTGACCACGCTGGCCTGTGCCGAGCGCGAATTCGATGCCCACAAAGGCTGCAAGGCGGAACAGGCGCGCTTCATGCGCAACAAAATCATTCCGGCCATGGACCGCGTGCGCGAGGTAGCCGACGCTCTGGAAGGTCTTGTTGATGACGCGCTATGGCCGCTGCCGACCTATCAGGAAATGCTGTTCATCCGCTGATTCCGCGCGTTCGAGCGGCAAACTATCGCGTTACGGCACCGGGATTTATCTGCTGTACAACGGCATTCTTAAGGACAAGTCGCCGGACGGCGGGAATGTGCTGACGACGCCGGTGTTGTCAGTCCTTCCGAAACATGATGGCCCGAAGGTGATCTACGGCACGGCTTGTCGGTTGGGGGCAGCCCGGCTTCGGCATGAGGGCATCGTCTTCAAGCAGTTGCCGTACAAGCTGAAAGCGGACGCACGGTAATACATCAATATTGGTGTTGATGGTTATGGATTTTGTGGTAGAGTTCTTTGTTACGAGTGCGGGTGATTGTCCGGTGCGTGAATTCCTCGATGATCTCAAGGTGCGCGATCCGTATGATTTCGCATCCGTCTTGGCGGGATTGGCGAAGCTACGGAACAGACAGTATCATCGCGAACCGCTTTCGAAAGCGTTAGACGGTGGTTTATTCGAGTTGCGTCATGTGGGCAAGCTGAACACGCGCATATTGTGGTTTTTTGTCCGGGGAAAAAGAATTATTGCCGTGCATGGCATCCGCAACAAGAGCCGGGCCATTGCGGTGCGCGACATGGCGGTTGCCCGCGAGCGTATGCGGGACTGGCGTGAAAGGCACGCGGAATGAAAAAGACGAATTTTGACACTTATCTTGACGAACAGCTTGCAGATCCGGCATTCGCTGAACGGTTTGCAACGGCGGGGGCCTCGTGGGATGTGGCTTTGCAGATTGCGGCCCTACGTGAGAGAGCCGGGTTGACGCAAAAGGAACTGGCCAAGAAACTGCATACGTCGCAGCAGCAAATTAGCCGGTTGGAATCGCCGGCCTACGAAGGGCATTCCATAAGCATGCTCAGACGGGTGGCGCGCGCCCTTAATGCCGAAGTCAAGGTGGTCTTCGAGCCTGAACATAGAAGACGCTCTGCCGTCGTTGCAGAGCCGAAGGCAAGATACGGTAAATCATGATACTTAAGCCCTATCAGGAAGATGCTCTGGATTGGCTTGAAGTGTTTTTCAAACACTGCAAGACGAGCAGCAATCCGCGCTTTGCCTACGAGGAAACGACCAAGGACTGGCCCGTGATCCGCGCCAAGCTCGGAAAAGCCCCAGAGGCGCAGTTTAAAATCAACAATTGAAGTCACGCCTCAGCAGCGTCCAATAGAAGGCATAGGTAGTAAGGTGGTGTTTTGACGATGAAGGAGTTTCGTTGATGAAGAAAATACTGATTGCCGCGGTCGTCGTGTTTGAGACGTTTGCGGTCGCGACCGCGGACAAAGCGCCAATAGGGGTTTTTGATTCCGGGGTGGGCGGATTCACCGTCCTCGAGCAGATGTTCGCGATGGATTTATACGACAACGCGACCGGTGAGCGTAAGCCCGATGGATGTCCGGACTTCGAGCGCGAACGTTTCGTGTATTTCGGCGACCAAGCGAACATGCCCTATGGCGATTATTCCGCCGCCGACAAGAGCGACTACCTTAAAAAGCTTATTGTCGACGATGCCGAGTTCCTGCTGGGCAAGAAGGCGAAGATCAAGGTCTTTTCGCAGGGATGCGCCGGACTTGCCGATGCTGTCGAGGCCGACTCACCCAAGGCGCATGAAATCGCCAAGGCCAATCTCCGCGTTCATCTCGATTCCCGCGCCGGGGGTTGATAAAAGGTTCCTTGATAAAGACGGCAGACTCACGCGCGCGGTCAAGTACGGGCGTGAATTGTCCGATCCGACCGTTTGGACGTTGCCGAAGCCCTATTCGGTCGGGGCGGCGGAGAAAAACGAATTCATCCGCCGTTCGCTTCCCTTGGTTTGGCGCGAGATATGCGCGGGCGCGGAAAAGCCGGGCAAACCTGTTGCATTTCTACGAGGGTTTCGAAATGTGCGGTGCGCGGAAACATGTCAAACATTTTGACGCGGCGGATGCGGTATGGGCCGCGCAGCAGGATATGCAGGTCGCGGGCGAGGGTTGCGGGGGCGCATGAGACATAGAAGATGCGGCGGATGCCGCTAGCGGCGAGCATAGTCGCGACAGATGGCGGCAAACCTTCACGCGGCGGGTCGACGATGACGGTGGCGGTGTCGGGATTTTTGATCCGCGCGGTCCAACTGTCAGAGTCGCGTCCGATCTCGCCGCAGATGAAAGTGGCCGGCGCGCCCAAGGAGCCGGCGTTAAGCCGGGCGGCGGCGACGGCGGCGCGGCCTGACTCGACACCGGTCAGGCTGGCGCCGCCCGCCGCCATGCAGGCGAAGCCGAGAACGCCTATGCCGCAGAAGAGGTCGAGCACCTCAGGCGCTGGCGGGCCCTCCGCGAACCAGGCGGCCACGGTGCGCGTCAGCTCATCACCCACTTGCGGGTTAACCTGGAAAAAACCGTCGCAGGGCACACGCAAAGCGCCTGCCGGGGTATTTTCGGTGAGCAGCGCAGCATGGGGCGGCGGCAGGGGTCTGCCGCTGTCCGCCCAGCAGAGCGCGCCGTCTTGCGGCGTGTGGCGAAAGGTGATGTTAGCGCCTTCACGCAGCGTGTGCGTTGCGTCGGAGGCAAGCAGTTCGGCGAGTGCGGTGTTGATGGCCTCGCAGGCCAGCGGGCAGGCCGGAATCTCCATTAGGCGGTGTGATTGCTCAAGCATATAACCCAAGCGCATGCCGCGGACTGCGCGTTTAGTGTGCAATACGATCTTGTTGCGGTAGTGCAGCGGCAGGGGTGACGGCAGCGGCTGCAAGATCCCGGCGTCTTCGATGCCGGGCATGCGCCGCAAAAACCCTTCAAGTTGAAGCTGTTTGGCCTCCACTTCAGCAGCATAGTCCAGATGGTCGTAAACGCAGCCGGGGACGCGGCATAAGGCGCCGTCTTCCGGGTCGGCGACGCGGCAGCATGGCTTGATGCGGCGCGGCGATGATTCGATGACATCCAGCAGCTCGGCGCGCGCGTAATTCTTTTTTTTCAAGATGACCCGCGCCGTGACCGTCTCCTCCGGCAATGTGCCGGGAATGAATACCACCATTCCGTCGGCGCGCGCGACCCCGTCGCCGCCGTAGGCGAGGCTTTCGACGCGGCATTCAAGGCTGTCGCCAACCGCGATCATAATACAAGCTCGCCGTACAGGGTCTGGGGCGCCGCGCGCGTGACACGCACGTTGACGAGCGCGCCGGGTTCGAGTGCGGGATCGGGTTCAAAGACCACGATCTTGTTGCCGGAAGAGCGTCCGGACCAGCGGGAGGCATTGCGCAGGCTCGGGCCTTCGGCGAGCACCTCCTGCACGGTGCCTACGAGGCGCTGGTTAATCAAGGCGCCGCGCAAGTCCTGGTCAGCCAGCAGCACCCGGTTGCGGCGCATTTTTTCCGCGGCCGGCACGTCATCAGGCAATGCGGCGGCCGGTGTGCCCGGGCGCGGCGAATATTTGAAGATGAAAGCGTTGTCGAACCCGGCCGCCTCCATCAGTGAACGCGTGTCTTGGAAATCGCTTTCGGTCTCGCCGGGGAAGCCCACGATGACATCGGTGGTGACGGCGATATCTGGCATGGCCTCGCGCAGGCGGCGCGTGGCGTCGAGATACCCGGCGCGCGTGTAACCGCGGCGCATAGCTTTTAGAATACGGTCGGAACCTGACTGGCAGGGAAGGTGCAGGTGGCGGCAGACCTGCGGCAGCGAGCGCATGGCTTGGATCAGTTGATCGGTGCAGCCGGACGGGTGGCTGGAGGTGAAGCGCACGCGCGCGATGCCCGGTATGTTGGCCACAGCCTCCAGTAACCGCGCGAACGGTTCGGTGAGGCCGTGTCGGTCGGGAGTGTCAGTGTCATGGGAAACAGGGTTTTTCAGCCCGTAGCGCATGACGCTCTGCCCGAGCAGCGTCACTTCGCGGACTCCGCCGCGCGCCAGCGCGGTGATCTCAGCGACGATCTCCGCGGCCGGGCGGCTGTACTCCGCGCCGCGGACATCCGGCACGATGCAATAAGAGCAACGTCGTTCACAGCCGAGCAGGATGGTGACGAAAGCCGTACAGGCCGTGCCGTCGTGCGCGTCAGGCACGTCCGGGGTTTCCAGCAAGTCGGAAATTTCACAGATGCCGGTTTCGCCCGCCAGCGCGCGCCGCACCATGCGGGGGATGGCGCCGCAGCGGCGCGTGCCCACCGCGAAATCCAGCGCCGGGACACGTTTGAAGATTTCAGGTCCGAGCCGCTGCGCCATGCAGCCCATGACGCCGACGATCAGGCCGGGGCGGTCGCGTTTGGCGGCGCAAAGCAGGCCGAGTTTTCCGAGCGCTTTGTCCTCGGCTTTGCCGCGCACGCTGCACGAGTTGACAATAATAAGGTCAGCTTCGGCCTCGGAAGCGGCCTGTGAATGTCCTGCGGCTTGCAGGATGGCCGAAACGGATTCGGAGTCGCGCACGTTCATCTGGCAGCCGTAGGTGTGGATGGAGAAAAGCATTATTGTAGAGGTAAGAGGTTAGAGGTCGGAGGTTAGAGGTCGGAGGTTAGAGGTCGGAGGTCGGAGGCCAATTATCTTTTGGGGGCCCGCTGAACTGGTCGGTGATCCGCTCGATGATGTTTACGTACGACCAGTCGGGATCTTCAAGCGTTCCGAAGACCCTGAACTCCAGCAGCATCCGCGAGAAGGGCAGCGAAAGGAAATGTGTTATGCGTCCGGCGATGGTGCGCTGTCGGAAAATGTTGGCTCTGACAACAAACTCGATCTGGTTGGTGTCGAGATTGTAATGACCGCGGCCTTTGATACTGAAGACGTTGCCTTCGATCAGCAGATTTTCAGTGTGCAGGACGCCGTTTGTAATGGTGAAATCCATCGAGCCGGAGGACTGGTTGACCACGGCGGACAAACCCGGGATATTACGGGTTAAATAATCCGTTAACCCGGCGAATATCTTCATGCGGTGGATCAATCCGTCGGAGATGCGGACTTTGCCGGCACCGGAGAGTTGCGGCACGGTCTTGCCGCTGGTGGGGCCGGATATCTGTATGTTTCCCGAAACCCAACCCGAACGTGCGTTGGTGACATTGAAAGCTTGGGAAAGCTCGTCGAGCGCGACTTTGGCCAGTGTGACATTGGCGTTGAAAACGGTCGCGCTGGCGGCGTATTCCGGGAAGCTGAAGAAAATGCCGCCCGACACTTTGCCGCCGCTGTCCGTTGTGCCGGTCACGTTGCTGATGTTGGCGGTGTAGCCGGTGACGGAAAGGTCACCGGCCAGATTGTTAAGCGGCAGGTTCAGCACAGTGGCCTTGCCCAGCCCGAGCTTTCCCGTGATATCGTTTGTGACCTAGCTTTCC
>JAQWAM010000037.1 GCA_028707675.1 Kiritimatiellia bacterium
GTTTGCGTCTATGAGGTGAAGGCCGTTGGCGAGGATGGGAAAGTGCGGGCGGTAAAGCGCTTCCTCTCGCCCGGATTCTATCAAGCTGCATGCCATGAACCGGAAATTCAGGTGTTCCGTTTCAATGCAATGGAGCTTCCGGAGACGGGGCGCTTTCGGCGGAGGGTGACGGCACGGAAATGCTTCGGAGCGGAGAGTGCTCCGCTTGTTTCGCGCGTTTTCGAATCCAAGCCGGGCAAGGATAAAGTAAAGAAGAGGAGTTGACGGTGATCAACCGTGTGATCAGGAACGCGCTATCCGTTGTGCCGCTCGCAGCGCTCTACGCGGGAATTAACGCCAACGAGGGCCGTCGATGAGTGTCACGCGCAGAGCATTCGTCAAGGGTTCCGCGGCGGCATCGCTTTCCGTTGTCGGTGGATGTCTTAGCGTTGATGAAGGCAGCGGGGCGTATCCCGGGTGGCGGCGCGGGGAGTTAGACATCCATTTCATACACACTGGCGTGGGCGAACAGACGTTTTTCATCTTTCCGGACGGCACGACGATGCTCCTCGATTGCGGAGATACGCATCACGCAAAATACATGTGCGACGTGCCGCCGCAGCCGTCGGGCGACCGCTACGGCGGCGAATGGGTTAGCCGCTACATCCAGCGCTTGGTTTCCGGGCGCACGATAGACTACGTGATGGTTTCGCATTGGCACGGCGATCACACCGGCGATCTGATGTTCGGCGGCAAAAATAGTGCGGACGGACGCATCGTATGCGGCATTCCGCTCGTGGGCGAGCATTTCACGTTCCGCCATTACCTCGACCACCAGTATCCGAAAATGGGCGGGCATGCGAAAGATCCCGATCCGGACGCGCTGCGTCTCATGAAGGCGTGGATACCGTACGCGATGAAGCGCGACGGCATGACGGCGGAGAAGGTCCAAGTCGGCGCGCTCAACCAGATCAAGCTCCTCAAGGACGCCGCGGCGTATCCATCATTCGAGATCCGCAACCTCGCCGGGAACGGCGTCCTTTGGGACGGCAAGAACGGCATCGTCGACTGCGCGAGGGTACAGATCGAAAAAACCGGCAAAGATGAGATCCACGAGAACCGACTTTCCGCGGCCATCCGCATTCGCTATGGGGCTTTCGCCTACTATACGGGCGGCGACAACGAACTCACGATGATCGGCGAGAACGGCAAGGCGTTCAACTGGGAGCAGACAATCGGCAAAGTGTGTGGTCCGGTGGATGTCGCGAAGACCAATCACCATGCGGGCGCGTTCGGGATGTCTCCGGGATTCGTTCGCGAGTTGCGGGCGAAGGTCTATCTCTCCAGCGTCTGGCAGCCGAAGATGGTCGACCACAAGTCGCTTTCCGCGATGTGCTCGCGCGAACTCTACTCCGGTGATCGTCTCGTTTGCTTCGGATATATTGCCGACAAGGTGAAAGAGGTCGCCGCGGCATACGACCGGGATCTCGCGCCAGGGGGGCACGCTGTCGTCAAGGTCGCGCCCGGTGGCGGAACCTTCAAGGTTTATACCCTCAACGCCGCGGATGAATCCATGGCTGTTCTGGCATGCTTTCGATTCGAATCGGGAGGGCCGAAAACATGAAAACTGTGGTGTTCGTCATGATTGGGGCCGCCGCGGCGTCGCTTCATTTGAGGCAGCGCGCCACTCACAAAGCCCTTGTAGTGCGCCATATGGTTTAGTAATATTGTTATGTTTATCCCGTGTTTTCACTTCTTTCTGGTTTTGAAGCGTCGGCAAGGATATTCGGATGCGTCTTTATCAATCGACTTTTGGCCGCAGATTTTCCTGAATGCCGCAAACAATGAGAAAGGGAACGGAAATGAACAGACGTGATTTTCTTCAGTACGGAACCGGGACGCTTGCGCTCGCGGTGGCGGCGAAAGCGGCGGCGGCGGCGAAGAACATACGCGCCGAATCCGACGAGATCCAGCGCGTGAAGATGGCTGCGCTGAATAACCTGCAGGAGCTCGGACCGACGATCTCCGACTGCACGCTTATGCGCAAGAAGGCGATTCCCGGGAAGCGCGCGGCATTCTACATAGACGATGTCATCTGGGTCTTCCGCGACCTCGCGGCGATGAAGCCCAAGTCGTGCTGGGACCACCGCTTCCTAAGGCATCTCAAAGAGTGCCACGAGAAGTACGGGCTCAAGCTCCAGCTCAACCTCTTCTACCGCGACGACTTCTACTATGGCGTGAGGGCCGCGCAGTTCACGCTGAAGGACATGCCCGACACTTGGAAGAACGAGTTTCAAGCGGCGAAGAGCTGGCTAAAGTTCGGTTTCCACTCGATCCAAGAGTTCCCCGACTATCCGTGGATCAACGCGAGCTATGACGACGTCGCCACGGCTTGGAAGCTTATTACCGACGAGGTCGAGCGTTTCGCCGGGCCCGGTATGTTCGCGTTCGCCGTTACCCCGCATTGGGGGCCGATGAGCAAAGAAGGGTGCGTCGCGCTCAAGGACTGCGGCGCGAAGGCCGTCTGGGTTTCGCGCGGACGCCGCTGGGCCTACGACGGCAACCGTTCAATCCTCCCCTACGGACACGCCATGCGCATCGAAAACTTCCGCAAACCCGAGACCGCAGTGTACTGGCGCGGCGGCGGCGGGGATGATATCAGCGTATCTGCTTGCGGCTATAACCACCTCGATGCCCAGCAGGTGGAGAAGACCAAAGGCACCTACAACTGGATCCATGACAACGTGACCGGAGCCAACTTCAAGGCGCTGACGTCCGGCGGCCCCTGCCTCAACCTCTGGAAGATCGAAGACATCCCCGCGGTTTTCGAGAAGACGTCGGACAAGGAGTTCAACATCTACGCGACGCACGAGCAGTATTTCTACAAAGACTATTTCGCCTATCAGCCGGATTACTGCGAGAAGACCTTTGTCGCGGCGAAGTGGATTCATGACCAAGGTTATGAATACGCCTTTATCGAAGATTCGATCGATTAAGCATTTTAAAGAAAGGAAACGCAAAATGAGCAAGGAAGCGAGTGATTTCAGGTACAATACCGGTGAAACAAAGGTGCCTTGGGCGGCGGTCGGAGAGAACTATAACGCCGAGGACACGTACGCGTTCGTCAAGTTTTTGATGGGGGGCAAGGGCAAGGCGTATAATGCGGCGCTCAAGGATGTTAAGGCGGCGATCGCAAAGCTCGCGAAAGTGTCTGTCGCGCCGGGCAAACTTTCGATGGGCGACAAGGTGAACGAAGTCGAGCGCATGATCGACAAGTACCTAGGCGTCGAGGAGGGAAGTTCGCTATTCGTCTCAAACTGCACAGCCGCGCTGGAACTGGGCTACCGTTACGCGGGGATCGGCCCGGGGGATGAGGTGATCGTTCCCGCGAACACCTTCATCGCTACGGTCGTGTATCCGCTTTCGGTCGGAGCGAAGCTCGTCTTCGCGGACGTGGAACGAAAGACCGTCAACATGGATCCGAAGGATGTCGCGCGTAAGATTACGAAAAAAACCAAGATGATCGTCCCGGTTCACATCGGCGGATACCCATGCAATATGGACGCGATCATGAAGCTTGCGAAGAAGCACGACCTTGTTGTTATGGAGGATGCGGCGCATGCCTTCGGCGGTGAATACAAGGGACGCAAGCTCGGCACGATCGGTCACTTCGGCTGCTTCAGTTTCCATGAGGTGAAGAATTGCACGTCGCTCGGCGAAGGCGGTGTCTTCATCTCCAATGTTAAGGCATACCGCGGTGAAGCCCGCCGCGCGCGCTTCCTCGGCGTCGATTTTACCTCGAAGATCCACAATTGGCTGTACAACATCTCGCTCATCCAAGGCAAGGGCAATTTCAAGTATCAGGCTTCGAACAATGCGTCCGTCACCGAGATTCAGGCGATCGGACTCATGCAGCAGATCAAGCGTTATTCCAAGATCCTAGCGGAACGCAAGCGCGAGGCGACGTACATGACGAAGCGTCTCTCTGGCATTCCCGGCATCATCCCGCAGGATCTCGGCAACGAGAAGGTCAAACTGACCTTCCACCTCTACCAGCTCCAGATCGATCCTAAGATCGTGAAGGGCGACGTGCAACTTCTCAAGAAGAAGCTCGAGGAGAAGGGTGTCACCAACATCCCGCACTTCGGCCCGATCTACCGCTTCTCTGCCGCGATCGGCAAAGGCTTTGACGAGAAGAAGATTGCCGCGACCTGTCCGATGACCGAATACGTCTTCGACAAGTGCTACACGCATCTCCCGATCTACGGTCTCACTAAAGCCCAGCTCACTTACATGGCCGATGCGATCATAGCCTCTGTCGCGGAGATGAAAGCCGGCGCGTGATAAGTGTTTTATGGGCGCTCCTCAAGTTTCGCCAAAAAAATGCTGTTGAAAATTGTCCGCTTACGTTTCGGTTGCCATGTGAAAAACCTGTCAAAAAAAGCCGATGCGATAGGAGTGGATGGGCGTCAAAAACACCAAAAAACTGCTGGTAGTCTGGCAGGTGGCAACTTGGCTGCGCGACCATTTGGACAAGCCGATGCCTGTGGCGCAGCTTGCCGAGAGGGCCGCGATGCCCGAGCGGACTTTTCACCGTGTCTTCAGCGAGATCATGCGCGAGACGCCGGCCGACCATGTTTTGCGTCTGCGTCTGGAACGGTCTGCGCTCTGGCTGGCTTACAGCGGGTTTCCGGTCATTGACGCGGCGCTGGCCGGCGGCTATGACTCACGCGAGGCTTTCACGCGGATGTTCCACGCCCGTTTCGGCTGCTCTCCCGGCGCGTTCCGCCAGAGGTTGCGGCAGATGCGTGAGGATGTGCCCCCAAAGCCGCCGGCCGAAGTCGGGGCCCCCTATGAAATAACTCTGCCGCCCATGTTGATCGCCGCCTGGCCGCATCTCGGGCCTTCGTCGCAGGGGGTGGCTGTATGGCTGCGGTTGGGCCGGTGGGCGCGCGAGCGCGGACTGCTGACACCGCACACCTTGCCCGTCTCTGTGCTGTACGATGATGAGGCCATCACGCCGTCCGACCGTCTGCGCATGGATGCCGCGGTCGTGCTTGATCCCGGTTGCCGTCTGCCAGAGAAAGATGCGCCGCCGTTCGCCATTACACTGCCCGGGGGCCGTCACGCGATCCTGCCCTACGAGGGCACGATATACCGCCTCGGGGCAAGTTGGGACTGGTTCACTTTCCGCTGGTTTCCGGCCAGCGGCCTGGCCTTGCGCGACATGCGCATGCTGATGCTGCATGACCCGCATGATGTGCCAACCTGCGCATGCGACTATTTTCCCGTAATTTTAGGGAAGCCTCTGCGCTGTCGGCTCTGCATCCCCATTGACCGCGTTCCCGCGCCGGGGTTACCGCCTTTCTTCCATAATGACAGCCGCCAACGCCCTTGCAAAGAGTTGAAAAAAATATAGCGCGAATGGCAGAATCGGTCACATATGTTCTGCTTTTTTTAGCGATACTATAAACAGTTACATGCAGGACTCCGATAATTCTCGGTTAAACGGGAGCTTCTTTTGGCTGCTTGCTCATGCAAGTGGCACGGTTTCAAATTAACGGCAGGAGGTTCATAATGGACATCGGTATTGTCATAGCTGTATCTGCGGGTTGTCTGATCGGTCTTGGCGGCGGCGTCATCGGCACCTGGGCCAGTATCCGCAACACATCGAGCCCGCGCGAGCGGGCTTTTGTTATCAGGGCCTCATGGATCATGTGGGCGGCGGGCGGCGTGTTCCTGTCATTGATGCTCTCGCTGCCGACGCCCTGGCGCTTTCTGCTCTGGATCCCCTACGGCATCCTGTTGCCTCTGGGTATCTTTTTCTGGAACCGCACACAGCGGCGCATCCGGGAAGAGGAGTGTGGTGAAAAGTAATATTAGGGTGGTGAAAAGTAATATTAAGGAGAAAACTAATGAAAATAATGTTGTGTATTCTTGCGCTGGCACTTACGCAAAGCGCTTGGGCCTTGATCAGCGCTTTTCCGCATGAGGAAGACTTCGAGTATGGCGGCGCCTTGCCTTCTGGGTGGGTCAGTGATCCCGCCAGCGGGTACGAGTCCTGGGAGTGCAGGTCCGGCGTGATCGACGGTCCAGACGCGGATCACACTTCCGGCTCGGGCTATTTTGTGAGGGTCAACAACACCTGGCGCACGACGCTGACCTCCTGGCTCTATCTGCCGCCGCTCGACCTGTCCGGCATGACGCAGCCCGCTATCGCCTACTGGTACTGCGTGGGTGATGAAGGAGCCAGCGGTAACGAGGCCTACCTCTACTTGGAGGCGAAACAGGGTGAAAGCTGGGTGCAGGTCGGCACGGTCAAGCGCTGGACGCCATACTACTGGATCGAGTCGCTGGATTCGCTGGCCGCCCACCAATCCGCCAACACGCTGCTGCGTTTCCGCGTGCGGACCGATTCGACCGCCACCGCAGAGGATGTCTGCATAGACGACGTGCGGATATTCGACAACACCAACGCGCCGGCCATTCCGACAATGCAGGCGCCGGCGCACGCCGCCTCGGGCGTACCGGTCTTCGCAACGCTGCGCTGGGAGCAGCGCGCCGGACTCACGGGCTACAGGCTGTATGTCGGAACCGATGGCGGCGGAACTGTCACGCCGTCGAACCTGCACAACGCTCTGGCGCTGCCCGGAACCGCCGGCCGCTACGGTCTTGACGACCTCGCCCCGTCCACGACCTACTATTGGCAGCTTGTGGCGGTCAACAGTGTCGGCGACAGCCCGGCCTCGCCGATACGCAGCTTCACCACCGGCGCGCGCACCACCGTCAACGCGTTTCCCCACACCCAGAGCATGAGTAACGCCGGCAACACGCCGACAGGATGGATCAACGGGTTCAATGACGACGGTACGGGCTGGATGTTCCATGACTTCTACGCCGACCACACCACGGGGGACGGGTATTACACCCATGTTGACGTCAACTATCAGAAGCCTGTCACAGCGATCACCAGCGCGTTTGTCTCGCCGCGTTTCGATCTTTCCGGAACGACCTATCCGAAACTCTCCTATTGGTACCGCAAGGATGCCGACCCAGCTACAACTACAACAACAACTACCTTAAGGTCTATGTGTACTGCAACGGCGCGTGGCAAAGCGCGGCTGCGGCGAGCCATAACAGCGTGGCATCCGGCTGGGTCAACCAGGTGGTCGATCTGACCCCTTACAAGACCGCCGACCTGCGGATCCGCTTCGATGCGGTGGAGCGCGGCTACTGGGATGGAGACATCCCCGTCGGACTGGACGATGTGACAATCTACGACGACACTGAAATTCCCTTGGCGACGACGGCGGTCAGACCGGCGGACAACGCGGTGGACGTGTACACGCGCGGCACACTGCAGTGGCAGTCGGTCGCGCGCGCCGACGACTATCTGTTCTCCTTCGGCACCGACGGCGCGGGCTCGGCGCTGCCCTCTAACATGTTCAACCGGGTCGCGCTCGGCAACGTCACCACGCGCGCCTATTCCGGTCTAGCCTACGGTACGGTCTACCGCTGGGCCATCACGCCGAAGAACCAGATCGGCGAGGCCACGAACATCCCGGTCTGGACCTTCACCACGCTGGCGCAGCCGCCCGCGCTGCCGTTCGAGGATGATTTCGATGCCGATCTTTCCGCGTGGTTCGTGCAGACCTCGGCCAGCGGCACTCTGACGCTCTCGACCGAGGATGCGGTCAGCGGCACCCGCGCCGCGCGGTCCGCGGCCGACAACACAGGCTCTTTCACCTATGGCGGTTCGACGCTCACGCGAACCTTCAGCCCGGCCACGAACCCGCAGCTTGCCTTCTGGTACCGCGTCACGCCGGGAGACTACGCCGACGTGAGCGTGGACATCTTCGACGGCGCCTGGCACTACAGCGTCTGGTCCGGCGAGGCGGATGAATGGACGGAGGCGATTATTGACCTCGCGTCCTGCAACACCGAGGGCGGCGAGTTCATGGTGCGCGTCAATCTGAACGCTTACTACACGTCGTTCGGCGAGGCGGTGTCGCAAGTGGTTTATCTCGATGATCTGCGTCTGTTGGAGGCGGGCGGCGCGCCGCTGGCGCCGCACACGCCCGCTCCGGCCGATGGCGCGGCCGGTGTGCCGGTCACCTCGCCGCTGCAATGGCAGCCTGGCATGTTCACCGCGCAAGTGTACGTCTACGGATCGACTAACGCATTGGCGGTGACCAACCTTCAGGGCGCGGCGCTTTGGACCGGGCCGCTCACGGAGGACATCGCCTGTCCGCCGATGCTGACCGGCGGGGCCACTTACTATTGGCGCGTGGTGGCATCCAACAGCTTCGGGG
>JAQWAM010000038.1 GCA_028707675.1 Kiritimatiellia bacterium
CACCGGAGGATAAGTCATCTGAAGATGGTTCGCGCCCTTCGGTCCGAGGGGAAAATCCACGAGTTCGAAAAGGACGTAGTCAGCGGCTTCCGTGACTTTGATCTTCGCCTCGTAGGAGATGAGTTCAAAGCCGATAATAAGGAAATCGCCTTCACGACGCACGCGATCAGCGCGATATTCAGTGCGTTTGTTCGCGAAGATGAGCTTCACCTCGTTGTTGAACGGACGATTCTGGACGACCGCAAAGGCCCTGAGATCCTCCTTCAAGTCAAGCAGTTCCTCGCCCGTCGTCTTAAGGGAGAGCGATTTCGCCTTTGCGTCATCCCCAATGACGAGGCGGAAACGTGAGTTTTCAATCGTGACGTCGGCAGAAGCGCCGACAGCGGCAAACGCCGCCGCGAAGAGAACGCTGTATAATTTATTCATAATCAGAGGATTCCTGTTTCGATGTGGAAGGAGGCAGACTTGCCCGGGGCGAGATAACGCTGCTGCTTGTGCGTCTGACAGAAGATGCGCCCCTTGTGCTCGCAGGTTGCCGGGAGGCACATGCCCATCGCATCCTCGTCCTTCGTGCGAGCAATCCAGCGTGTCGCGTAGGGAAGTTCTTTCGGACGGTAACGGACAAATACGCCGCCGCCCTTAGGATTGACCTGCTTCACGAACGCCCAGCCGTTTTTGTCGGCCTTGTGGAAGTAGCAGTTAACAATCTCAGGCTTGTAGGACTCGCCCTTCGCGCCGATGATCGACTGCGCTTTGTAGTTATCCTCCAACACGGCCAGCCACTTATTCGTCGCGTCCGCCCACGGCTTGTAGTAGTCGGCCGGCACCTCGTGGTTGATGATCGGCTTTTTCGCCAGCGGCGACTCGACGATCTTTGCCCCGTTGACGGGGCGATGGTTGACGTGACAGAGGTAGTAGTACTCGAGCGGCAAGTCCTTTATATTCGTCACCGCGGCGATGATGTCGATCTTTGCCGCACCCTTGCGGAGGATGACCCGGGGCTCGAACACGTAATTATAGGTGAAGCACATGTCGTAATATGCCTTGCCGCCGACCGCCACGTACTCGCCGAGCTTGTCCTTGCCGAATTCGAGATACGCCTCTTTGTAGCTAATGATCGGCAGCTCAGCGTGGCCGACATGCGTGTCATCTGCGGTCGGATTGCCCATCGCCGTGAGTCCGCAGTGCATCATGAAACAGCCGTACGACTCGTTGAAGCACTTAATGCACTGCTTGGGTTCCGCATACATCGATTTCATGGCGAGCTCGCGCCCGTCGAAGTCGCAACGCCAGATCATCTGCCCCATGAACGGCAGGATCGTGAATGATCCGCGCGAGTTGGACACCTGGAGCGCATCGACACCGGTCGAGTAGCGGAAAGTCTCGGCTTTAAACTCCCCGCTCTCGGCAAACAAACGCTTCACGTCAGAAAAAAACTCGTTACGAAGGTTAATTTTCATTTTTAGATACTCACTTGAAGATACGGCGGAAGTGATCCAGTATCATCTCAACGCCATTGTCGCCGGTCTCCTTCGATGCCTTGAGGGCGGATTGCGCGTACCAAGCGGCCTTGTCGAACTCGTCCATGTTGACAGTATCGGGACATAGAGACATCATCAGCGAGGTCTCGCCTTCTCCGGCGTGGTCAAACGGATACCCAGCCAGCACTTTCGCGTCCATGAGCGCATGGTTCTGGATCCATATAAACGGATTCGCATCGAGGTTCGTGTGATCCGTGTAGTACGACGCGCTCGATGGATCACCCCACCAGCCTTCGCCCTTTTTCTCTTCGAGGAACTCCATGATTACCTGACGCGATGCGAGGCGGAACGCGAGATCCGTAGGCATGCCGGCGTTGAAGTCTTCAGACTGATGATGGATGAACGTGTGGATGTTACGGAATCCGACATCAAGCAGTCCGCGGAAAATCTGTCGCGCGATCGGCACCAACGCCTGTGAATCGACCGGAATCGAGCCGCGGCCTTCGCACGGCGCGACGGCCCGCGATGACGCTCCCCAGTAAAAACTGGGGAGGATCACGACTTCAGCATTCTTCTCGTACTCGTAGAGCGCACGTTCGACAGCGAGCGTGTCCATGCCGACAGGCAGATGTTCGGCGTGGTATTCGAGAACCCCCAAAGGCAGCACCACCGGTGTGCGCTTCTTGATCGCTTCCCTAATTTGCGAAGGACGCATCAGTTCATAACGCATATTCTTAATCTCCTAAACGTTTAAGCTTCAAAACTTCAGTTGCACACCTCGATCGGCCCGTCGGTACCTATTTGGTCGGGTGCGAGGTTGACGCAGCCGTCCTTCGTGATCGCGACAGGCTTCTCCCAGCGGAGACCGAACGTCGGCGAGGTCACGAACGTGTCGATTTGGAACGTCATGTTCGGCTGGAGCTCGTAGTCGGAGCTTGTCTCCATCCAGGGCGCCTCGACCTCGATGAGACCGGTGCCGTGGCAGGGCCCGTAGAAGTAGTTGGCGCGCCTGCCGTTTTTCTCGTAGAACTTTATAAAGTCCTTGGCGACCTGCGACGCGAGGGCGCCGGGCTTCAAATTCTCCTCGGTCCAGTAGTGGGCTTCTAGACCGAACTGCACCAACTCGCGTTTTTCAGGCGTCAGCTTGCCGCAGCAGACCGGAAGGCCTATCGATGGCGAGTAGCCGCAGATTTTCGCGGAGAGGTTGAGCTGCACGATGTCGCCTTCCTCAATCACTTTATAACTCGAGCGGGAAATAGCGTGACGCGTCGACTTCTCGGAGAAGCAGTACATCGGCAGCCCTTCGTACTCGGCGCCGTTCTCGTATATGCATTTTTGGGCTACACCGACGAGTTGGAGCTCGGTCTTTCCGGGTCGGAGTTCCTTCATCACAGCCTTGGTAGCGAGATCCGTGATGCGGGTGGCCTCGCGGATACAGGCGATTTCGTTGTCGGACTTGATGCGGCGCAGGGCGAGCATGATGTCATCCGCCCAGACGATATCAGCCTTCGGATAGCACTCTCGAATGCCGTCGAACTGGACGACGTTCGTGTTTAGCTTGGCGGCGACGCCGATCTTGATGTTGTCGCCGGTTACGCCGAGCTTCTTGAAGACATCTTGGAAGGACTCGCTCTTCAGTTCAGGATACGCGGGGTTCGCGCTCTCGCGGTACTGGTAGACGACACAGATGCGGTCCATCCAACTGAAGTCATCAGCAAAAATCTGCGATTCGGGGCCGACCATGAGCGCAGCTTCGCCGTTCGCGGCAATCGCGACGCCGACGCGTTCGAATACTGGCCAGAAATTCGAGAAGTAGCGCGTGTCAGCGTAGTCCGCTTCGGAGCCGTTGACGACGAGAACGTCAAGGCCCTTGGACTGGACGAGTTTCGCCGCGTTAGCAACACGCTGTTTAAATTCTTCGACTGGAATCGTTATTCGTGCCATGGTGTGATTTCCTTTCTTCCGCCAGCCAACAGCCAGTGCGCCACTGGCTGTTGGTATAGATAGCGCGCGTTTCTTATAAGTGATGAACTGCGCTTATTTTGGCATACAGACATGATCTAGGCAAGAGGGAAAGGGTGATCTTTGATCTTTACGCGCGGATTTTTGAGAGTTGACTCTTTTCGTTCCATCACGGCATAATAAACAACACCTATAGTAACGTTGCTTTATGGATCCCGTCTATGTGATGTTAGTGAACACGCGCATAGGAGCATGGTGTGAATAAGAGGGAGGTTTTGAGGACCACTATCTTGATTTGCCGGGAGTTCCTTCTTGGTTTTTTAATTGAGGTAAAATACTGGCGGTGAGGAAAGGATGACTGAAATGAAAAGAATGCGATTGACGGGGATGTTTGCGGTTCTGGTGTTTGCTGTTGCCGCCAAGGCATCTGCCGCGAGGGTGGACGTGCATCCGCAGGCGTTCGATGCCGGCGGGTGGAAGCTCGACGTGCAGTTCATGGATATTATGGGTTCACCGTACTTGTTGGCGCACGGTTGCGGCATCCGCGTCACAGATGCGAAGGCGGTGGCGGAATTGCCCGAGGCCGGAAAGTGGCGCGTGTGGGTGAGAAGCCGCAGATGGGCCGACGGGGCCGGAGCCTTCAAGGTGTCGGTGAACGGTAGAACGCTTGACAAGACCTTCGGCGTTTCACAAGGCGAATGGGATTGGGAAGACGGATGTGTCATTGAGATTGGAGAAAGTGGCGGGCATGTTAAGGTCGCGGTGCGGCTCGAGGATCTCGACGGCTTCGACGGACGGTGCGCTGGCATTGTATTCGTCAAAGGCAGTCTGAAACCCGTAGGAGCGCTCAAGCTCGACGAGGCGAATGTCGCTGAGACAATTGATGTCGATTTCGTGGTTGTCGGCGGTGGACTTCCCGGTTGTTGCGCGGCGGTTGCGGCGGCGCGGCGGGGGCTCAAGGTAGCGTTGGTTCAGGACCGCCCGGTACTCGGCGGTAACGCGTCTTCGGAGATCCGCGTATGGTCCGGCGGTGAGGCGAGGTATCCGCTCGTCAGGGAACTCAGGGGGTGGTTTATGAACCGCAATGTGAACATGTCGCTTTCAGACGCTCACCGGATGCGTAAGGTCGAGGATGAGCGGAATATCCGGCTTCATGTCTCGACCCGTGCATTCGGCGTTGAGAAGTCTGCGGACGGCGGACGTGTCACGGCGGTCAAGGCGCTGGACTGGAGACGAAACCGGGTGGTTCGCTTCCGCGCGCAGCTTTTCTGCGATGCGACCGGCGACGGCTGGATCGGCTACTGGGCGGGAGCGGACTGGAGGATGGGGCGCGAGGCGAAAAGCGAATACGACGAGCCGATGGCGCCGGAGAAGGCGGATGGCGACACGCTTGGCGCCTCCCTCATGTGGACAAGCGCGGAGGCGAACACGGACATGCCGTTTTTAGCGCCGTGGGCGGAGAAATGGGCACAAGGCGAGAAGGCCGTCGAGGGCGAATGGTTTTGGGAGTATGGCATCCACCACGACATGATTAGCGAGGGCGAATGGATCCGCGACCGTATGCTGCTCGCGATTTACGGGGCGTTCTCGCTTGCGAAAAAGGATCCCAGTAATGCCAGGAGAGTTTTGGACTTTCTGCCGTTCGTGCTGGGCAAGCGTGAGTCGCGGCGCATTTTGGGTGACTGGGTGTATTCCGAAACCGACATTTCCGGCAAACGTGAGTTCGATGACGCCATCGCATCCGGCTCCTGGAGCGTCGACATCCACTACAGCGGACGCAAGGAAGGTGTGGACTTCATGTCGAAGAACGTCCACCCCATATACGGGAGGTACTGGATTCCCTACCGCACCATCTATTCGCGGAATGTTCCGAATCTGTTCGTGGCCGGAAGGTGTTTCAGTTGTACTCACATCGGATTGGGAGGGCCGAGGGTGATGAATACGTTAGCGCAGCTCGGATGCGCCGCAGGCGAGGCGGCGACGCTATGCAAGCGTTACGGCATCGACCCGCGGGACGTTTATCGCGGCGGACACGTTCGCGAACTGCAACGGCAGCTTGGCGGCGATTTCCCCGGCAATCCCGATCCGTCCCGTGTCAGGTGGGAGTATGTCGATGACGAGGATGACGGCGTGGAATTTGAAGGTAAATGGAGGGCTGTATTCTGCTGCAACGGCGAGCAGTTCGGCGATAAGGTGCATAAGCCGCCGGAAGGCCCCGGTCGCGCGGTGTATCCGCTTCCGGTGCGGAATCGCGGAACCTACCGCCTTTACGGACGGGTCAATTACGAGTGGAACGTGAAGGTGCCGTCTGCCACCGCGGTTGCGGTTGTTGCCGGAGACGTTCGTCACGAATTTTTCTGGAACCAGACGGTAAAGATGGGGGAATGGATTGCTCTCGGCGAATTCGACTTACACCCCGGCGCTCGGTTGGAAATCGATCTTTCGCGCTCCCGCGGCACCGTCATCGCCGACGTATTCGCAATCGAGCCTGCCGTCGTTTCTCATGCGGAGTAATCAGCAATCAAGGAGTTGGAATCTAATGCGGCGCACAAGGGCTTTACAGTTGCCGGCTAAGCTGGGAGAATACGGCGGCAATGAAGGCGTGTCCCGCAGAGTTCAGGTTGGTGTCGGAGTTCGATCCCACCGGCGACCAGCCGGCGGCGATTGAAAGGCTTTCGAAAGGGCTGGAGGCTGGCGCGCGGCGTCTGACGTTGGAGGGCGTCACAGGTTCCGGCAAGACTTTCACCATCGCCAACCTGATCAGGAAGTGGGGACGGCCGGCTCTGATAATCTCGCACAACAAGACACTGGCCGCCCAGCTTTTCGCGGAACTGAAGGGGTTTTTCCCGGATAACGCGGTCGAGTATTTCGTCAGTTATTACGACTATTACCAGCCGGAAGCCTATATTCCGCAGACCGACACCTTCATCGAGAAAGACGCCTCGATCAATGAGGAGATCGAGCGCTACCGGCTGGGCGCCACCAACGCGCTGCTGGGGCGGCGCGACGTGGTGATCGTGGCTTCGGTCTCCTGCATCTACGGACTGGGCTCGCCTGAGGATTACAAAGAGATGCTGGTGGACATCGCGCCGGGCAAATGTCTGGAGCGCGACAGCATGCTCGAACAGCTCGTGGCGATTCAATACACGCGCAATGATTATGAGACATTGCCCGGCACCTTTAGGGTTCGCGGCGACACGGTGGATATTTTCCCGTCATACGAGACCGACGGTGTGAGGGTCTCTTTTTTCGGCGACGAGGTAGAGGATATCCGTACCCTTGATCCAGTGACCGGCAAAACCGGGGTCGCGCTGCTGCGTTCGGTGATCTCGCCTGCCAAGCATTTTGTGATGCCGCGGTCCAAGATCGATTCCGCCACGGGCAGGATCATGCGCGAGCTTACGGAACGGCTGGACGAGCTGGAGCGCGAGGGCAAGCTGCTGGAAGCGCAGCGCTTGAAGCAGCGCACCGATTTCGACTTGGAAATGCTGCGCGAGCTGGGCTATTGCAACGGCATCGAGAATTATTCGAGGCATCTGGCCGGGCGCGCGGCAGGCGAGCCTCCCGCTTGTCTGCTGGATTACTTCGAAGGGGAATTCCTGACAATCATTGACGAGTCGCATGTGGCTCTGCCGCAGTTGCGCGCCATGTACAACGGCGACCAGGCGCGCAAGCAGACGCTTGTGGATCACGGGTTTCGTTTGCCTTCGGCCAAGGACAACCGCCCTCTGGAATTCAACGAATTCCTTGAGAAGGTCGGTCCGATAGTTTTCACCACCGCCACACCGGGAGCGTATGAGCGGGAGGTCAGCGAGGTCGTTGCGGAGCAGGTCATCCGGCCCACTGGTCTGCTTGATCCGCCGGTCGAGGTGCGTCCGCTGGACGGTCAGATCGACGATGTGATGGAGGAGATACGCAAATGCGGCGAGCGCGGCGAGCGGGTATTGGTGACCACGCTGACCAAGCGCTCGGCGGAGGACCTGACAGCTTATCTGCGCGAGACGGGGATCAGGGTGGAGTACCTTCACAGCGATATTGACGCGATACAGAGGGTGGACATACTGGGTCGGCTGCGCAAAGGCGAGTTTGACTGTCTGATCGGCATCAACCTGCTGCGCGAGGGGTTGGACTTGCCGGAGGTAGCGCTGGTGGCGGTGCTGGATGCCGACAAAGAGGGGTTCCTGCGGTCCGAGACATCTCTGATCCAGACGGCCGGGCGCACGGCCCGGCACATTGACGGCAGGGTGATCCTGTACGCCGAGAGGGTGACCGGCGCCATGCGGCAGATGATGGAGACCACAGCCCGCAGGCGGTCAAAGCAGGAAGAGTACAATATCGCGCACAACATAACGCCGCGGAGCATCAGTCGAGCCATAAACGAATCGCTGGAGCTTTATTCCGAAGCACAGAGGGTTGAAGAGCGCATGGTGGCGGCCGAGTCACACGAGGTGTATGACGTGCACCGGGCGATCGGCGAGCTGGAGGCCGAGATGCTGTCGGCGGCCGAAGCGCTGGAGTTCGAGCGCGCGGCCATGCTGCGCGACGAGATCCGCGAGTTGAAAGCCATGCTGCATTAGTGCGGTAAGCGTGATTGACTAAGCGGGTGTTTTAAGTGTAACCAACTAAGAGTGAGTCTAAGTGTAAGTTCAAGTGTAGGACTAAGTTTTCTGTTCCAACACTTCATCTGCCCACAGATTCTGCGAAGGAGCCAATTTTTATTTTCATCTGCTTTATCAAAGGTGCTATAGTTATCTCGACAATTGGGGGAAA
>JAQWAM010000039.1 GCA_028707675.1 Kiritimatiellia bacterium
TTTAGGTCCAGCCGCTGGATCAGCTCGCCGTGGATCTGGTTCTTGATGCCGCGCATGACCGGCAGCATGGGGTCTGGCGCCGACGAAGGGGGCGGGGGAACGTCGAACGTCGAACGCTGAACGTCGAACGCTGAACCGGGAGAGGTAGTAGGGGGGCAGGGGCAGGTAGGGACGCCTCCCCGAGGCGTCCGCGGACAGTTCGGGGAACTGTCCCTGCCGGCTGGGTCTGACATTGGGGCGGCAGGCGGAGGCGCCTCTTTTTCAACAGCGGCTTCCGGCACATCCTCCCGTGAGACCCGCAGCAGGCAGGGGCCGATACCGATCACGTCATCCCCTTTGACCGACGCCGGCTCCTGCAGGGGAATGCCGTTGATCGAAGTGCCGTTGCTGGAGCGCAGGTCTTCTATAACCACGCCGGTCTCCCGCAAAAAAAGCAGCGCGTGGCGTTCGCTGATGTCCGCGTGGCGCAGGCGGATCTTGCACGCCTCGCCGCGCCCGACGGTGTAGACCCCGGCTGGCAGCTCGAAACGATTGGGCGGCTGGCCGGGATTAGCGATATCGAGATAAAAAATCACGCTACCTCCCTCCTTGAGCCCCGCAATGCCGATCCGCACTCACATACCCACATACCCACATACCCCAAAACTGGTTTATTCGTATTCATCAGTGGTTTAAACAAGTGCGGATTTTCAGTCCGTCCGCTTACGCAAAAGCTGTTGCTGCCGATAAGTGTTGAGCCGTTCGATCTCGTTCTGGATCATGTTGAAGTCAACGCGCGGCAGGGCGCTCTCGAAATACACGTCATCGGGATTGCGCAGCGCCAGCGATATGCGGCCCTTGATCTGCTCCGCGAAGACCAGCATCTCGGCCTCGCGCGGGGTAACCTCAAGCGTGACCATGTTGTACGAGGACGGCGCGCGGGTGTCGGAAAGCAGGCGCGTTTTGGCGGTCTCGCGTCCGGTAGCCAACACCAGCACGTCCTGCAGGATCGTCATGGTCACAAGCTCCATCTCACCCGGCGCGGTTTTGGAGGGGAACGAAAAAGTCCCCAGCACGTCCACATGGTCATTGGGCTTGACCATGCCGCTGACCGAGGCGGCGCCGCTGACGTTGACCGAAATGGCGCGCATGCGCTGCTTGATGTCTTCCGCCAGACCGCGCGCGTGAGGGTCGCCGCCTTCGATGTCGGACCAGAACACCGGCGAGTCTTTTTTTAGCGGCCGGACCGTTTTGCGTTGGATCAGCAGCAGGCGGTCCTCGATCTTGACCGCGCGGTCTTTGACCGTGCTCTCTACCACGTACAGCCCGCCGATGTCATCCAGCGTGATCGGCGTTCCGGAAGGCAGGTCTTTGTTGACGCCGATCACCGCGATCTTACGGTTGCGCTGGTCGAACTCAGCCTTCCAGCGCGCGACCTCACGGTCTTTTGCGGCCAGATAGGAGCGTGTCAGGAACGCCGCGAGCAGACCTATGGCCACGGAGACTATCAGAATCACTTTTTGTTTCATCTTGCTTATTCCGTTTTTAATGAGACGCTTACAGTTTAGGGCGTTGCGCCTTCCCTTTGCAAGAGACTAATCGCCGTGCGACCGGTCGCGCTGCCGGCGGAGGCGAAAATGACGCAGTGTTTGCGGCCTTTGGCCAGTATTGTGAAATCGGCGGGTGACGACGGCATGGTCTCGGCCCAGCCATGTCGCTGGAAACTGCGGCTGGCCTCCAACACGGCGTGCTCCGGCGGCGCGGGGGAGTCGGCCGTGACAAAAGTCGAACGGGTCAGTGCGCAAACAGCGGAAAAAACCGGCGTGGCATTTAGCGCGGGCCAGTCCGCCGGCCACTCCGGCGCTTGCGCCCGCGCGGCCTCGCGCAGCGGCTGCATGAATGCCAGAACCAGGCAGCTTTCGCTGTTATCGGCTGGAGGCATGATTAAGATTCGGTATAACGTGCGATTGTCGGCATGCGTGAGCATGGACGCCCCAAAAGGGTCAGAAGGCGGCAGGCCCCAGAGACGGGCCAAATCAGCCGCTGCCTTGGACGGCGCGTCCGCAAAGGCGAAGGCAGCCAGTGTGCCAGACACACCATTGAGCTGCACTGCGGTTTGATATACGCGTGTTCCGCCCAGATGCCGCAAGGCCTCCTCGCCGCGCCCGGCGGGGAAACGCCAGAAAAACTCGGCGCGCGGCCGGGCTGTCAACGACAGCCACAAGGCCGCTGCCGCGCATATGGAGCGCCAAGGCCGCATCAGTACAAACCTCCCATCAGCGGCATCCACACCTCTTCGCGGATCGCCACTTCGTCCTTATCGTATACAAGCCGGCTTATCACGGAGTCGACCGGCACACGCAAAGTTTCATCCGCGTGGGTGAAGCCCAGTGCCGCCGCCATGCCGGGCGATTCCCGCAGTCGTATCATCGACACCGGCAACCGCGAATCTGACGACACAAAACTCCAGTCGCCGGGACTCCGCACAGAATAATTGCCGATGACCGAAAGCGTCGCAGGCAGCAGCGCAGCGTTGCGCAGCGGCCGGTCGTCAGCGGTATGGCGCACACCGTCCGCTCCCGCGTCCCAGTCGGCGATGTAAACAGGCGCTTCGCCCAACGTGCCTTCACGCATCGCGCGCTCGCCCGCGTCGCCGCGCAAGACCGCGTGCAGGAAAAGCGATGCGCGCGCCAGTCGGCTGATGTGCAGCAGACCGGTCGCGACGATCAGAAAAAGCAACAACGCCGCGCAAAACTCGATCGCGGCCTGGCCGCAACAATACTTTTCATGAAGTTTCATGTGTTTCATGGTTAAGGTGACTGGCGACGGTAAGGCGGTTTCCCCGAAACCGCCG
This sequence comes from Kiritimatiellia bacterium, assembly GCA_028707675.1. Taxonomy (GTDB): domain Bacteria; phylum Verrucomicrobiota; class Kiritimatiellia; order RFP12; family UBA1067; genus JAQVQN01. The sequence continues at coordinate 2,834 of JAQWAM010000039.1, forward strand.
CGGACGCCTCGGGGAGGCGTCCCTACCAACGGGTAGGGCGGTTTCTCCGAAACCGCCGCGGACACCTCGGGGAGGCGTCCCTACCAACGGGTAGGGCGGTTTCTCCGAAACCGCCGCAGACGCCTTGGGGAGGCGTCCCTACCGCGACGGGCGACGACGGGAATCTACGGGCGTCGGCCTGCGTCGACCCGAGTTGATCGCAAAACCTCTGCGCTTCTGTGAGCAATTGCCGAACCATGCTTTCTAAAACCCTTCGTGTCCTTCGTGCCTTAGTGTGAGCTTCTCAACTGATGAACTCATTCACTCTTCCCTCCTCTCAATGCCCCCTCCGCGTACCGCCGCCGCGACGCGAGCCGCCGCCGGCCGGGATGCGGCAGAGATGGCTGTTGTGGCGCAACCATTCAGAACCCTCCTGACGGAACGCGGCGTTTTCCCAAATCTCCAGAGCTTGACAATAACGGCAAGCGGCAGAACAGCGGCCGAGTTCCAGATAGGGGCGCAAGTGGCTGCGCACATGACGCACCCACTCCGTGTCGGACGAGCTGTGCTCCGCGCCCGAAGCGGCGTCCACCGGAATTAAACGCGTGTTGCGGAAAGCAGGCAGAACGAAACCGGCAGCCGCGTCGGCGCGCTGCCTGCCGCTGTCGGATTCGAGATAACCGAAAGGCTTGGCCGCCGCGGTCCAGACCACCTGCCCGCGCGTCTCCATGCCCGGAGTTATCCGGCCGACCTTCGCGTTGACACGCAGCACCGCGTCCGCGCCGGCCGTATCGTACTCGGGCCGCACTTGTCCGGTGACCGGAAAAGCGTCATCGCCATCCGGGCGTATGCGCGACCATGCAGACCATACACCGGGATCGTAAACATACCAAGTCTCGTGCGGATCCATCACGTTGGTGACATTCAGTATGGCGGCGTCGGCGGTGAACCCGGCGTCACGCAAACGTTCCGCCAGAGCCGAGGCCGAGAAAAGGCGTTTGACCGGCAGCGTCACCGGGCGCAGCCCGAGGCCGAAGATCTCCGAGTCGGCATAAGCCCCGGGGTCGGCGTCCGGCAGCGGCGGCCAATAGCGAAAAGAGTCGTACTCCTCCAGCAGACCGCGGCTGTAAATGTGGAACCAGCACCAGTTGGCCCCCTCGACCGCCTCGTAAAAGGCCTTGTCCATCAACGGGTGGCCATAGTCCGGATCAATAAAGAATCGCGCGTTGTCAGGCCCGGCGGCGATGCCCGCGTCCGCCACGCGCGTGAGCATGTCGGCGTACTGGACCCAGGCGCCGGGCCAGGGCTCGTTGAAAAACATGGCGCCGTCGAAGCTCGACGCATAGCGGGCGCGGACGGTTGCGGCGTGCTCCCGCAGCAGCGCGGTCATGCCGTCGTCCACGTACATGCGGTTGTTCTTGGCCGCGATCTGCGCCGCGAAAAGAGCGGTCATGGGACCGGTGAAACACAGCCGCGCCTGCATGTTGGTGATGGCGTCGACTGCGGACGGGTTCCGCGCGGCCAGTGCCAGCGCGTGCATCAAGTTCAACTCGCCTACCAGATTCAAAGAGGCGCCCTGCCAGCGGGCCGCGGCCAGCGCGGCGGCGTCGCCCGCGTTCTGCGTCTGGCTCTTGCGCTGGATCACGCGGTGCAGGTCGACATTGAAAAGCAAAACGAAAACCAGCGCGGTCAGGGTCAGCAGCAGGAACACCACGGCCTGACCGGCTCTGCGCGGTGACACTCGGCAACGGCAAGCGGCGTGACGGCATGCGGAACCTTTCACCAGTTCATGTCCTCCATATAGAGCGGGTAGTGGCTTTCAATATGGAAAGAGCTTTTGAGCGACAGCCGTTCGCCGTCGGCATCCTGCATTTCGCCTTCAAAAAGACGCGCCAGCGAGAGCAATAGGGGGTGGCGCTGCCGCACGGTCACGCTCAGGCCGGCCGGGGCGGCACCGTCGATGTTGAGCGACTCGGTGAGTTCCACCGCAAGCGCGTCCCACCGTTCGTAATCGAGAATATTGCGGGAAGTCGGACCGTTAAGGCTGTCCATGTAATCCGGTACGCGGCTCGACTCCAGTGCCACGCTGCGGGCGCGGAAGTTGTGACGCAGGGCCGCGTCCCAAGCCTCGCCCGGGCGGCCGCGGAATACTGACATGGCCGCGGATGGTCCCGCTGCGGGGGGCGTCAGGCGCCGGCCGGAAGCCGGGATGGCCGCCGCTCGCGCGCTTTTTTCGACCATCCAGCGGTTGAAGCCCACCGCGCGCGAACGCGCGGCGCGCGCCGCGGCGTGGCTCAGCACGACCTTGGCCGTGAAAAGGTCGGCGTATTGGAACAGCGCGAAGAAAACCAGGCACGCCAAGATCATCACGAAGACCGACTCTACCATGGCTTGGCCGCCGCGGCTGCGGGCCGACGGCGTCCGCGGAAGCGCAAGGGCGCGCGCCAAGCGATGTGGGGTTTGAGCTTTCACGGTCATTCCGCGACAGCTTATTGGAACGAGCCGTCGGGATTAAGGTTCTTGACCTTGTTCTCGTCGATCTCTTCCGCCAGCGAGGCCGCTTCCGAGCCGGCTTCCGCGTCCAAAGCCGATGTGGCGCCTGCCACCTTGCGCCCGGTGGCCTTGCTGAGCCTGGAGAAGAGCACCAGCAGCGTGATGGCGATGAGAACGACGATTATGATGTACTCGACCATTGTCTGGCCGCGGCGGTTTCTGCCTTTTTTCATGATTTTCTCCAAATGTTTTCCGCGCCCCGTCAGGCGTCAAGGGTACTCCGAGCCGACCAGATCCATGGTCCGGTCGGACTGGGTCTTGACTGCGTACAGGAACAGCGACAGCACCGCGACCAGTCCCAAGAGCGCCACGAAAACCAGAACATACTCCAGCATGGCTTGCCCGGATCGCCGCTCGCCGCTGTTGTCAGCCGGAAAAAACAGGTGTGACATTGCGTACAATCTTACCAAGGAACCGCCCCCGCTGACAACCTCAACATTCGTTTAAGGAAATTCGCGGAACAGGCCGGAATCTTTCACCGCGCGCCGGTCAAACGTGAAAACCGGCACGGCTGACACATCTTAACACGAGCTGGCAATCAGGTAATCGGCGAATCCGGCCCGGCGGCTTTGCTTCTGATCGTCCTGCGTGAAATAACGGACGAGCAAATTGGTGTCCAAGCCGATCATTTCGAGCCTCCCCGCGTGGCAGCCGCCCCTCCGAGACTCTGGCACACCAGCGTCATTGCCGCAAAACTGGAGGGCGAGCGTCCCCGCGAGCCGCAGGATTCAGGGTGTCAGCAGAAGCCTACCCCGCTTCCCCGCGTTTTCATCAGGTGCCGCGTATCATTGACATCGCGGCGGGTGAAACCTATAATAAAATTGTTTTCGGATAGCGCTTTGCGTAAATGCGACTGAACTCTTAACCCAAACAAACACAGGTGTGGTGTGATGACAAACGGGATTATTGAAACAGCTGCGGCAATCAGCGCAGGCACAAACCAGCCGCCGCTGGCGGTTGTGACTAAAACTTTTGCGGCGGAGGTAGACCGGGGGCGGCAGGTGCTGGACGTGGCGGTTAAATGGATTGCCGAAAACGGCATATCCTTTATGGTGAATATCCTGTTTTCATTACTGTTGCTGGTGATCGGCTCGCTGGTGATTCGCATGCTGACCAAAGCCACGAAACGGGCGTTGCATCGCAGTGAGCGTATAAACACCCTGCTTGAAAACTTCTTGTGCTCCTTAGTCAACAAAACTGCTTGGGCCTTGTTGCTAATGATTGTGATCCAGCGCATGGGCGTGAATATTGCGCCGCTGATAGCGGGGCTCGGTGTGACCGGCTTCATTGTCGGTTTCGCGTGTCAGGAGTCGCTGGGGAACCTCGCCGCTGGCATGATGATCGCTATCAACCATCCATTCTTAGTCGGTGACTTTGTTGAGATCGGCGGGATCATGGGCACTGTCAAAGAATTGAACATGATGGCTGCCACGCTCGCCACGCCCGATAACAAGAAGATCTTAGTGCCTAATAAAATTATATGGGGCTCGCCTATAACCAACTTTACGGCCATTGACAAACGCCGCATGGAGATCGCCGTCCGCATCTCTTACGCCACCGACGTGAACAAAGCCTGCAGCATCGCGCTGGAAACGCTTAAGAGCCACCCGCTGGTGCTGAAAGACCCGGCGCCGGTGGCCGAGGTATTGTCCTTCGGGGACTCCTCGGTTAATCTGGTGCTGCGGCCGTGGGCCACGCCCGCCGATTACTGGCCGGCCTTTTTCGAGCTTAACCGCCAGGTCAAAGCGGCATTTGACAAGAACGGCATCGAAATACCGTTCCCGCAGATGGATGTGCACATGAAGGGCTGAGGTCAGTACCTGAGCGTCTCGGAAACGCTGGACAGGCGGCCGTAAAAGCGGCGTCGCGCGTCCCGCACAGCGGCACGCTTGCCGCGCGCACTCCAAATGTTGCCGCAACGGATCTGGAGTGCGGTGACAAGAACCGCGCTGTGCGCGGGTCGCGGCGCCGCTTTACTCGTAATGCCGGCCCACGCCGAACCGCGTGAATCCGTGTTCCTCCGTGGGGCAAAAAATTAGATACGGGCTGCGCCCGCATCAGTTCATCATGCCGTGGATCGGGGCGGGCACGTGTCCGCCGCGGCGCACGAACACGGCGGAGCCCTCGGGACAGGCCGGCGCGGCGACCGTGCCCGCGCCGAAGAGGCCGCCGAAATCGACGCGCTCGCCCACGCCGGCGCCCGGCACGGGAATCACGCGCACGCCGGTGGTCTTGCGCCCGGTGATGCCGATGGCCGCCTCGTCAAGGATGATGCCGGCCACGGTCTCGGGCGCGGTGTCGCCGGGCAGCAGAACCATGTCCAGTCCGACCGAGCAGACGGCTGTCATGGCTTCGAGTTTCTCCAGTGTCAGCGTGCCGTCGGTGACGGCCTGGGAAAGAGCGTGGTCTTCCATGACCGGGATGAAGGCGCCCGAGAGCCCGCCCACCGCGCTGGACGCGAAGGCGCCGCCTTTTTTGACGGCGTCGTTGAGCAGCATCACCGCCGCCGTGGTGCCGGGGGCGCCGATGCGGCTGACGCCCATGCTCTGATAAATTTCGCCGACCGAGTCTCCGACGCGCGGCGTTGGCGCCAGCGAAAGATCCACCACGCCGAACGGTATGCCAAGGCGGTCCGCCACCTCGCGCCCGATCAGCTCGCCGGTGCGCGTTACCCTGAAAGCAGTGTGCTTTATCTCCTCCGCGATCTCGTCCAGAGTGGCCTCGGGATCATTGCGCACCAGCCGGTCGACGGCGCGTTTGACCACTCCGGGCCCGCTGACTCCCACGTTGATTACGCACTCCGGCTCTCCGGGCCCCAGCATCGCGCCGGCCATGAAC
>JAQWAM010000040.1 GCA_028707675.1 Kiritimatiellia bacterium
CGGCTATCACCATTTGGTGTATGAGGTGGTCGACAACTCGATCGACGAGGCCCTCGCGTGGCACTGCTCCCATCTTGACGTGGCCATCAACCCGGCCGGCTCGCTCTCAGTGACCGACAACGGACGCGGCATACCGGTCGACATGCACCCGATTGAAGGTCGTCCGGCGGTCGGGGTGGTGTTGACGACCCTGCACGCGGGCGGCAAGTTCGACGGTACGAACTACAAAGTCTCCGGCGGCCTGCACGGCGTAGGAGTTTCCTGCGTAAACGCGCTCAGCGAGTGGATGGAGATCGAGGTGCGCCGCAACAACAATATCTACCGCCAGCGTTTTGAGCGTGGCATACCGGTGACGCAGCTCGAGGTGGTTGGCGAGACTCACGGCACCGGCACCAAGGTCACCTTCTATCCCGACCACACGATTTTTTCCTGCCACGCCTTCAAATGGGACATTCTCGCCAACCGTCTGCGCGAATTGGCTTTCCTGAACCGCGGCGTTTCGATCCGTTTCCTCGACCTGGAGCACGAGCCCAACCGCGAAGAGTCTTTCCTGTTCAACGGCGGCATCGTCGAGTACATCCACTACCTGAACAAGAACAAGACTCCGGTACACGACACGGTCATCTATCTGTCCGGCGCGCGCGACATGATCGAGTGCGAGATCGCCATGCAGTACACTGAAGCGTACAATGAAATCGAGTACAGTTATTGCAACAACATCAACACCATCGAGGGCGGCACCCATCTTTCCGGCTTCCGTTCGGCGTTGACCCGCACGGTCAACAAATACATCACCGACAACAATTTGCAGAAAAGCAACGAGGATGCCCTCACCGGCGACGACATCCGCGAGGGCATTACCGTGGTGGTTTCGGTCAAGGTGCCGCAGCCGCAGTTCGAGGGTCAGACCAAGACCAAGCTCGGCAACAGCGAGGTCGAGGGCATTGTCGCGCAGATCGTCAACGATCAGCTAAACACCTTCTTTGCGGAAAATCCTGCCGTGGCGCGCAAGGTGGTGGAAAAGGCTGTGCTCGCGGCCCGCGCGCGCATCGCGGCCCGCAAGGCGCGTGACTTGACGCGCCGCAAGGGTGTGCTGGACGGTCTGGCGCTGCCGGGCAAGCTGGCCGACTGCTCTGAGCGCGATCCTGCAAAATGCGAATTGTATATCGTGGAGGGCGACTCTGCCGGCGGCTCGGCCAAGCAGGGGCGCAACCGCGAGACGCAGGCAGTGCTGCCGCTGCGCGGCAAGGTGCTGAACGTGGAAAAGGCGCGCATTGACAAGATTCTCAACAACAACGAGATACGCACACTGATCACCGCCATCGGCGCGGGTTTCGGCGCGGACGAGTTTGATGTCGCCAAGGTGCGCTATCACAAGATCATCATCATGACCGACGCGGATGTCGACGGAGCGCACATCCGCACGTTGCTGTTGACCTTCTTCTACCGCCAGATGCCGAAGCTGATCGAGAGCGGCCACATCTATCTGGCCCAGCCGCCACTATACAAGATCACGCGCAAGCAGCGCGAAGAGTACATCGAGAGCGACGACCAGCTCACGCGCAAGCTGCTGTTTCTGGGCGCGGACGATATGGCCGTGCGCACAGAGGACGGCAGAACGCTGCAGGGCGAGAATTTGCGCGGTCTGCTGGAGTTGCTGGCGCAGATCGAAGAAACCGTCAACGCCATAAAACGCAGGGGGCTTGAGCCGCGGCTTTTGTTGAACCAGCGCAAAGCCGATACCGGTGAATTCCCGCGTTTCGTCACAATTGCAGGTACGGGCGAAGAAGCCAGGTTCAGCTTTTCCTATAACGATTCCGATCTGGCACACGCTCGCGCCGAGGCCGAGCAGGTGCTGGGCATCTCGATTGACCTGGCTGAGACCCAGGTGCAGACCTACCACCCGACACAACAGGCGCCGTTCCGCTGGCTTGAGCTTTACCGCTCCGGCATACTTAAAAAGCAGGTGGACACGTTGACAGGTATGGGTTTTACCTGCGAGCATTATCACGCCAACGGTCAACCGGTGGCCTTCGTGCTGGAGGACGAAGACGAAGAAGCGGTCAATTCTTTGCCGGAACTTCTGGACATTGTGCGTGAGCGCGGACGCAAAGGCCTCGCGATCCAGCGTTATAAAGGTCTCGGCGAAATGAATCCCGATCAGCTCTACGGGACCACCATGGATCCTGTCAAGCGGCGCTTGCTGAGCGTTAAACTCGAAGACGCGGTAAAGGCCGACGCGATTTTCACGCTGCTGATGGGCGATGAGGTCGAGCCGCGCCGCAAGTTCATCGAGGACAACGCCCTCAATGTTCGCAATCTGGACATCTGACGCAGGCAACTGGTTGCGATTTTACCCTGTTGCAGCGCACCCTAAACTACTTGCGGGTACGCCGCTTTTTTGAAGTCTCTTCCTCGACTGTAGGCGCAAGAGGTTCCGGCTCGCCCATGGAAATCTCTTTCATGCCGATTTCTTTGAGGCGCATAGAGACTATCTTGGAGATGCCCTTTTCCTGCTGCGTCACGCCGTAGACAATATCAGAGCCCGCGATAGTGTGTTGATTGTGGGTGATGATCAGGAATTGCGAGTGCTGGAGGAAATCCTTCAGAGTTTGGACGAAACGGCCGATGTTGCTGTCGTCCAGCGCGGCGTCCAGTTCGTCCAGCATGCAGAAAGGCGCCGGCTTGATCATGAAGATCGCGAACAGCAGGCTGACCGCGGTCATGGTCCGTTCGCCGCCGGACAGCAAAGTGACCGACTGCGGGCGTTTGCCCGGCGGGCGCGCGATGATGTCGATGCCGCACTCAAGCGGGTCTTCGCTGTTTTCCAGCAAGACCAGTTTAGCCTGTCCGCCGTTGAACAGCTTGGTGAACATCAGTTCAAAATTAGCGTTGGCCTGTTCGAATGTGCTCTGGAAAAGTTCGCCGGACTTCTTGTTGATCATGGAGATCAGGTCGAGGATCTGTTCTTTGGATTTCAGCAGGTCATCCTCTTGAGCCTTAAGGAAAGCGTAACGCTCTTCCAGCTCCTTGTACTCCTCGATCGCCACCAGATTGACCGGGCCGAGCTCTTGGATCTCGGTGCTCAGACTCGCGACCTTCCGCTCTATTTCCGTGAGCGGCGGCGGTGTGCCGTCTGCCCAAGCCGGATCAGCGCAGGCGATCAGCTCTTCAGGCGACAGCCCGTATTCGTTATAAACGTGGTCAAGGCGGGATTGCCGGCGCATACGCGACTCGGCCAGCTCGACCTCGGCCTGGCCTTTGTCATCGCGCGCGGCATCCAGAACGTGTCTGTGCTCGGCCAATTTGGCATCGCTCTTGGCCAGATCGCGCTGCAGGACGTCGCGCTCGCGGCGCGTGGCCGCGATGCGCTCATGCAGCTCTGCCGCCTCGGCGCGCATGGGTTCAAGCTTGTCCTGCAGGGTTTCGATCTCCGTCTTCAGGCGGGCGATGCTCTCGTCATACGACATAACGCCGCGGCTGCGTCCCTGCAGCGTTCGTTCCAGCTCGCCGATACGGACCAAGACCGCCTCGCGCTGGGCGTCGGTGTGCTCGATCTGCTGCGTAACGCTGGAAAACTGTATGCGCCGTTCGGTCAGTTCATGGCTCAGCGCATTGAAAACACCTTCCAGTTCCTGCAAGAGTGCCGAGTTGTCAGCAATTTGCTCCAGCAACTGATTCCGCCGACTGTTCAGGCCAGTCAGATCAGAAACCAGTGCGGCACGGGACTCATCCTCGCCGCAAGTCTGCGCCGACAGCACGTTCAGATCCTCGGCGATCTTGACCCTTCGAATGGCTACGCGCTCGACATCGCGCTTCAGCGACTGGTACTCGCCTTCGGCCTGCGCCGCCTGACGGCGGCTGTTGTCCAGATCCTGACGTGTCTGATTAATACTGAGTGCAAGCTCTCCGCCGCGCGCGTTGAGTTGTTCCAAGCGCTGGCTGCACGCGCTGATCTTTTTATCAAGATCAGCCAGTTGCTCGTTAGTGTCTGCCACCAGCATGTGACGCGACAAGGGACTGGAGACCTGACTGTCCGGCATCCACACTTCCGCGCAGCCGTTGGCATGGATCATCGCGCCAGCGCGGGTCACCGCGCTGCAGCCTGCAGGCAGCTCCGCGGGAACATCCGCAAGCGCCTCGGCCAGAAAGACCGAGCCCAGCAGACGACGCGCCGAACTCTCGAAATCGCTTGTGACTCTCACATGATCCAGCAGCCGCGTAAGACCCGCAGGAGGCGCGGGAGACTCATCCGCGGCCAGATCGGCGGGCACCAGACGTGCGGCAGCCTGCTGGCCTTGCGCCAGCAGCAGAGCCAGCGCCTGCCGCATCACCGCGGAGTCGCGAACGACCACCGCGTCCAGCCAGGAGCGCAACGCCGCCTCGAGCGCCAGTCGCAGATTTGAAGGCGCGTTAAACTTGTCCGCAAGCGGGCCCAGCACAGCCTTCGCGCCGAGATCCAGAGGGTCAGCCGGATCGAGCAACTGACGCGCACCGTCCGCGAAATCTTCGCTGGACTCGTTGCGGTCGCACAAAAGATCGATCTGCGCCCGCTTGGCCGCCGCTTCAGAGCGCATGCGGGAGGTCTCGTCCTGCAAGGCACGCGCCTCAACCGCGGCCGTTTCACGCTCGTCCTCCAAAGTGTCGAGTCTTTCGCGTAGCCGTTCCGCCTCGTCACCGTGGCTGTCCAGGCGCGCCTTGACCTCATCGCAAGTTGTTTCCAGGCTGGCCAGATGCTCATCTACCTGAGAGCTCTCTGACGCCAGCCGCTCGCGTTTGAGCAGTGCCTCGCGCTGTCGCTCCTCCATGGCGGTCATGGTCTGCTGGATCTGGGCGACGCGGCGTTCGCACTCGACCGATTGTCGGCGGCCTTCCTGCAGGGCATTGCGAGCCTGGTCGATTTTGCCCTTATGCTCGTCAAACCGGGCCTGCGCCTCTGACATTTTGTCGCGCTCGGTCTCGACCGCCTGTTTCATCAGCAGGCGCTTCTGTTCCAGCGCCTCCAATTGCAGGCGGACTTGCTCGATCTGTTGTTGCGTCTCGGATATTTCGCGATTGTCACGTTCCGCCCAAGATCTATATTCGACAATACGCTGCTCATTGACCTTGATGACCTCCTGGGCCCGCAGATAGCGGTTATCGGCCTGCGCGGCCTGCTCAGCCAGCGCGGCCACGCGCTGCTCGGTCTCGTGAATCAGCTCGTGAATGCGCGTGGAGTCGGCCTCCGACTCTGCCACCGACTGCTGTTGCGACAGCATCCGGTCGGTAAGATCGTGCAGAGAGACGTCCAGTTCGCGGATGCGCACATCCAACGCCGCCAACCGCTGCCGGGTCAGGAAAATGTCCAAGCCGCGCAGTTCGTCGCGCAGGACTTTGTATTTGCGAGCCTTGCCGGCCTGCCGCTGCAGCGAGCCGATTTGGCGCTTGACCTCGCGGATCACGTCAGCCAGGCGCAGCAGGTTGGCTTCGGTCTGCTCGATTTTGCGCAAGGCCTCTTTGCGGTCGGCCTTGAACTTGGTGATGCCAGCGGCCTCTTCAAAGATTGTGCGGCGGTCCTCAGGCCTTGAGGACAACACCACATCGATCTGCCCCTGCGCCATCACCGAATACGAGGTGGTGCCGATGCCGGTGCCCATGAAGAGGCGCTGCACGTCCTTGAGGCGGCAGAGGTTCTTGTTGATGAAATACTGGCCCTCGCCGGAACGGAAGACCCGGCGGCTGACGGTGACCTCGTCGAATTCGCAGTCAAGGACCCCCTCGCACCCGGAAAAGGTAATGGCGACCTCGGCCATGCCCATAGGCTTGCGTGAATCCGTGCCGCTGAAAACCACATCCGGCATTTTGGCACAGCGCAGGGCGGTCGGCCGCTGTTCCCCCAAAACCCAGCGGATCGCGTCGGAGACATTGCTTTTGCCGCAGCCGTTCGGCCCGACGATCGCGATCATGCCGGGTTCGAACTGCAGCCGGGTCCTGTCCGCGAAACTTTTGAACCCGTTGATTTCAAGCTGTTTTAGATACACGGAAACCTCAAAAAGCGTAATGCTCCGAACGGCTCTGACCCGTTCTCAAAACGGCTTTTTATTTAACATATCCCGCAGTCCATTGGAAGCCCAAACGCATATCAAGAGCGTACGAGCGAACGAACCTGTGCGTTCAAACGCGGGGCACCGTTATTTTTGGGCGCGCCTGACGGCTGTCTTTTTGTAAAGCAGTATGCTGGACACAATCACCAGCAGGCTTGCTATAAGGAAGTGCCGCAAACGGGACGCAAACCCCGGATATGCCGAATCCGGGTTTGTCTCGTCGGCATCCGGCGTGACCGTCGGCGGAACATCTAGAGAATCCGGGCTAAGCGCGCGCGCGCGCGCGTTCAGAACATCAGCCTCTCGGATGGTTCCCCGTGTCAAGCGGTCCACTTGTTCAGGCGGCAATGAGAACAGCGTCTCCGCGCGCGTCGCGGATTGTTCAAGCGCCTGTCGCCTTTCGGTCCTTTGCGACTCCGCGATCCCGGAAGCGCGGAGGGCGTGTTCTGTCTTTGCCTGCAGTGCCGCATCAGGGGCGTTTGCCGTCTCAAACAAGCCGAACACCGGTAAAACCGGCAGCAGTAATGCGCACGCCCCGCATCCGGCGCGAAAAGTATCAAGCGTTATCAATTTGGACATCCTGCCAAGCGATCACTTGCGGACGCACCGGCGATAAAGGCAGTATGATATAGAAATTAATACCGTCTGGGCTCTGCGCACCAAGCCGTATGTCCCAATTAAACCTTACAGACCCGTTGTAGATGATGCCTTTATCCCGGCAAATCATGGCTCCGTTGATCCGGCACGCGCCGACAGTTCCCATAACGGCATGGTTATTATAAAGGATCGCGTCGATCCTCGTGATCGCGTTATCTTGGGATTCTTGATGGATCACGCGATCTCCAACGGAGCTTTGGTAGTAGCGCCGGTCCGACAAGCCGGTCGCCTCCCATTTTTTCGTTTTTCTATTGTAGGAATATTCGACTTTCCGGCCTCCGTCAGGCGCCGTGTAATCGCCCGGGAAAACGGTGTCGTATCCGATTGAAGAGTCTGTCGGATCGCAGGAATAAGCATTAACGAAAGGCGGCGTTATGTAGCTGCGCACATTCGACATCCAGGAGGGCGAGGTGTAATCGCCAAGAACGATGTTCCCCTTGGCCGCGAGCCCGATCATGTCCTTGCCCGAATTGTTTTGGACGGTCTGATCGGGCTTGGTGTCCGGTTTCGGCCATTCGGGCGGCTTGTCATAGACCACATCGCCGACAATGTATATGTTCCTGCCGGCATAGATCGCCCCTTGCCCTTTAATTTCCCCCTTGATCACGACATCCCCTTCAATAACCACCGGCCCGTCGATTATGACCGGGTTTGATGTCCCGTCCAGAACCAGACACCCCGCGTCGGCGCCGTCAGAGACGCCGGACGGGCCCGGTCCGCTATAACAGGCGTCCACTAAAACCTGCCCCTTTTGCCGGATGGTAGCCCCGTGGTTCTCGGCTAATTCCCTATAGATGTCCAGATCGCCCAAGAACGGCATGTTGACGGGCTCTTCCATCGGGCGCAAATCTGATTCTCCCTCATATCCCATGGCCCAAACCGGCCCGTCAACGCTTGTCGGACTTGTCGGGCGCGCCCGCGGGTCGTTCTCCGCCCAGTAAGAGGCGCGTGAGCGCGACCTTGCCGTTGAAGTGATCACGCCCTCGGCCCCGAGTTCGTCGTTGACGGCCGCATACACGTTTCCGTTGACCCGAGACTGCCCGTCCAGCAGCATATCGCCGTTCGCGCGGATATCGCCGTTCGCCGTGACGCCGCCCCCTTGGAACCACCCGTAATTGTTGACAAAATACGCGTAATTGAAAACCGGCGACCGGCGCATCGCGAATTCGACTGTCTCTTCGATCCTTCTTGAAACGGTAATTCCAATGCCGGAATCGCATGTGGCTGTGGCTTGCAGGGTCAGTCTGGCGAATTGTCGGATCGCCAGGGCCTGTGAACGGGTCAGGTCAGTCAGCCGCACGGTAACGGAGCACCCGTTAATGCCTTCCTCCCGCATAAAAACGTACGGCTTGGCTGCCGCGCCCACGCTTGTCTCTGAATAGGTGTTGAACCACAACAGCGGATCCCGCATAGAGGGCGTCGTTTGGTAATAAGC
>JAQWAM010000041.1 GCA_028707675.1 Kiritimatiellia bacterium
GTGAAGAGTGAATAATGAAGAGTTAAGAGTGAAGAGTTAAGATGGAAATAAGACGGGGGCTTATTTCTTTGCGTCGTCTTTTTTGGGGTCATCTTCCTTCGTTTCTTCTTTTTTGGGCTCTTCTTTGGCTTTCACGAGATCGGCGCGTTTTTTGGTCATGTTGTCCGCGCTGTAAGAGGAGATGGCGTAAGTCCACTTGGCGGCTTTGGCGTTGAACTCATCGACCTTTTTGGTGATTTCGGCGTTCTCGGTCTCGTTGGTGCCTGTCGGCGTGAAAGCGGCGCTGATGCGGAAAGCCTTGTCAGTGCCGTCCATTGCGTTGCCGATCTTGGCGGTGTAGCTTTCGCCGTTCTTGAGGAAAACTTTATAAACAGAACCGGTGGTCATGCCCAGCTCTTCGTCCGACAGGGCCGGATCGAGGATGTTGTTGAAGTTCAGGTAGCTGAGGGCAGACTCCAGGCTGTAGCTTTTCGAGGTGTCGAACTCCTCTTTCTCGCCCAAGCCGTCGAGCGACCATTGGCCGTCCTTCTTCTGGAGCTTGAGGGTTTTGCCTTGGCCGGCCAGCTCGATGGCGGTGACGTCGGCGGAGGGGACCGAGCTGATCTGCGTTTCTGTCCAGCTTTTTGGGTCGCCGTCGAAGGCTTCCAGAGTCTCCTTGACCAGCACTACGGTATCGCTGCCGGCGGCGGCGACATAGCGTCCGGAGGCGTATCCGCCGCCGCCGTACTGGGCCATTTCGCCAGCAGGCTGGCGCATGTGCTTATCGCCAAGGCGCAATGCGGCCAACGACTTGCCGGATGCGTCCTGCAGGTCAACCAGCGTAGGCGAGTCGAGCTTCTTGCCGCTTGCGACATGACCGGTCTTGAGGTCTTTGAGGGCCAGCAGGTTGGCGCGTATTTTGGCGATGTCGGCAGGGTATCCGAAGAGGGACTTGATGACCCACCCAGAGTCGCTGCTCTCGATCACGAGCTTGGGGCTGTCCGGCAAGCCGGTCTCGATCCTGGCCACCTCGCTGAGGTCGATTTGCGGCAGCACAGGTTTGCCGACCTGCGACGGCGCCTTGACTTTACGGCTGCTGGAGCTGAAATAAGCGAGCGCAACCAAGACGGCGGCCGCGGCGGTAAGGGATATGAGCTTCTTGTTGGTCATGGTTCTAATCCTTTTTTCTGCTTGCTTGAAAAGACTTTGGATATTCTCGCCGGCCAGCGGAGGGCCGCTGCCGGCGACGGCACTGTTCAGCGTTTCTTGCGCCGGATTCCGCGGAAGATGCCGAATCCTATGACCAGCACCGGGATCAGCGCGATGTTTACGACTTTAAGGGACAGGCCTAAGCGTTCAATGTCGCGGTTGAGGTTCTTGCGCACATCTTTAAGCTGTCTGCGGGTGTCGGCCTGCTGCTTGCGGAATCTGGCGAGCTCGTCCTGCTGTTCTCTGGAGAGGATCATGCGCTCATTGCCGGTCTTTTTCTGTTGCAGATCGCTGAGCCGCTGTTGTGTCTCCTGTAGGGCGGACTCCAGACGCTGTTCCTCGGCCTGCCACTGTTTCATGGCCTTGACCTCGAGCGCGTCGACCTTTGCGAAGGGCCGGTTGAACTGTCCGCGCGAGCGCACACCGATGAGTTCCTCGCGTCCGGCCGACTGTTCGACGGTGTTGCCGAAGAGCGTCAGGTTGTCGTTGATCGGCTGCGCGACGGCGCCGAAGAGGGTGTTCATGACCTGTACGCTGAAACGGTCATTGAAGAAGTCCGCGTCGGCGAAGAGCATGACCGTGCTGGAGCCGGACGCCAGCATGTCGGCGGGTTTGTTGGTCGCGGTGTTGTCCGCGTCATCGCCGCCGGCGCCCGGGCCGTCTGGGAATGCGGTCTTGAAGGCACCCTGCAGGCGCGCCGCAAGCACACGGCGGGCGCCGTCGGGCTTGAGCTGCGCGCGCATTGCTGAGACGCCGAACTGCGCGCTCATCTGATCCACCAAACAGGCGTTGTCGTCCGAGGTGGTGATCAGCGGGGTGAAGGTCAGGTCTTTGGCGGTGTTGTCCGACAGAGCCCCGGCGAAGGGCATCATGACCGACGACAACTGCGAGGTCAGCAAATCGTCATTGGCCATGTTTGCTTTACCGAGCGACAAGAACGCCGGGTTGTCCTCGACCCTGCCGTTGCCCGCGTTCAGCTTGGTGGCGCAGCTTATGTCCGCGACGACCTTGGTGTTGTCGAAGGTCACACCCCAAGAGTCGAAGAGCTTGCCGAGGGTTGAAGGCCCGGCGGCGCCGCCGCCCATCTGCATCATCATGGGGTTCTGCTGCTGGTTGGCCTCGAAATCGGCCACGCTGAAGGGGTCGACGCAGGCGATCAGGCGGCCGCCGCGCAGCACGAACTGGTCGATGGCGAAGAGGGCCTTGTCCGAGAGGTTTTTGGGATGAATGACGACCAGGGTTTTGATGTCTTCGTCGATTTTGTCAACGTCAATGTTGACCTCGCGGACTGTGTAGTCCTTGCGCAGCTCGCGGAAAGCGGCCCAGCCTTCGTCGCGCGGCTGGCGGCGCTGCATCATCATCGGGTTCTGGGGCTGGCCCAGCACGCTGAGGCTGCTCATGACGCCGACGACCGGTTTTTCCGGCCAGGCCACACGGGTGATGAGGCGGGTGATATCATACTCTAGCGTCGCCTCGGTGCGGGGGTTTAGGCCAGGCATGGATTGCTCGGTCTCGCCGCTGACCGCGACCAGTCCGAAATAGACAGGCTGGCCGAAGGGGTTGGTCTGCTGTGGCTCAATGCCGTAGCGCTGCGCCCACTCCTCAGCGTCGGAATCGGGCTTGGGGTCGTAGGCCTCGAGCGTTACGCGCCCTTTGCCCGCCAGCTCGTACTCCTTCAGAAGATCCTGCACCTGGTTGGCGTAGGTCTTGAGCGCCATCGGCATTTCAGGCGAGCTGGAGCTGAAGTAGAATTTCAGTGTCACGTCGTTTTCCAGACTGCCGAGGACTTGGCGCGAGCCTTTGGAAAGCGTGTACAGTTTTTCGCCGGTCAAATCCAGGCGGATGCGCATGTTGGCGACTATCAGGTTGACCGCTCCGATGATCACCAGCAGGACGGCCAGTCCGGCCGCGCCGGTTCCGATGCGCGAAAAGGTTTTGTTTTTAGTTTCAGACATTTCGGAATCTCCTTTATCAAATTGCTCAGGAAGCCTTGCGGTTATCGGTGACGACATGCGCGGCAGCCAACATGAAGACCATCACGCCGATATAGTAGGCGATGTCATAGAAGTCGATGACACCGCGACGCATGGAATCGAAGTGCTGCATCAAGCTGCAAGAGGCCACGGCGTTGACGACGGAAGAGGGAACACCCCAGCCGGCCACGGCGTTGATTACCGGGTCGAAGCCGATGATCAGCATGAAGAGGCAGATCGCCAAGGCGATCACGAAGCCGATGACCTGGCTGCGCGAGAGCGCGGAGGCGAAGACGCCGGTGGCGACGCAGGCGCCGGAGAGCAGCAGCGATCCCAGATAGCCGCAGAAAACCGCGCCCCAGTCCGGCTGGCCCAGCCAGCCCGTGGTCAGGACGACCGGGAAGGTCAGGCCGAGGGCGATGCCGATGAAGGCCCACGCCGCCAGAAACTTGCCGACTAGAGCTTCGGCCAGCGTTACCGGCAGCGTAAGCAGCAGCTCGATCGTGCCGGTGCGCCGTTCTTCCGCCCAGGCGCCCATGGTGGCGGCCGGCACCAGCAGCAGGTAGACCCAGGGGTGCCAGAAGAAAAAGGGTGTCAGGTTGGCCTGGCGGCGCTCGTAATACATGGTGACGCCGAAGGTCAGGAACCCTACCAGCACGAGGAAGGCCACCAGGAACACGTAGGCCACCGGAGAGTCGAAATACGACTTGAACTCGCGGTGGAAGATGGTTTTGACATTCTTAAGGTTAGACATTGCTCTGGCCCTCCTTCATTGTCAGGTTGCGGAACACCACGTCGAGGCGTCCTTGCGGATCGCGGGCGCGCAGCTCGGCAGGGGTGCCGTTGGCGACCACCTGTCCGTCGGCGATCACTATCGCGCGCGTACACACCGCGTCGACCTCCTCCAAAATGTGAGTGGAGACGATGATGGCCTTGTCGGCCGACATCTCCTTGATCATTTCGCGCACCACGAACTTCTGATTCGGGTCGAGGCCGTCGGTGGGCTCGTCCATGATCAGCACCTGCGGGTCGTGCAGGATGGCTTGGGCGAAACACGTGCGCTGGCGGTAGCCTTTGGAAAGCGTCTCGATGGTCTGGTCGCGCACAGATTCCAGACGGCTTTTCGCGATGGCGTTTTCGACCGTCTGCGAAACCTCCGCGCCGGAGAAACCGCGCACCTTGGCGATGAAGGTGAGAAAATCTGTCACAGTCATGTTGTGGTAACTTGGCGCGTTTTCCGGCAGGTATCCGAGGCAGCGCTTGGCCGCGACCGGGTCTGACATGATGTCGTGACCGCAGATCGCGGCCGTGCCGGCGGTCGGCGGCAGAAAGCCGGTGATCATGCGCATTGTCGTTGATTTGCCCGCGCCGTTCGGGCCAAGAAAACCGAGCACCTCGCCTTTTTCCACGGTGAAGGAGACTCCTTTAACCGCGTGGATCGGGCCGAATCTCTTCTGTAGGTTACTTACGGTCAGCATCCTGATTCCTCTTTTGGTTGTTTAGGGTTATGTGCCTGCGTAACGCGCTGGCACGACAAAAAGTCACTCCGTAATGGTTTGAAGCCTTTCAGCCGTTGAAAATAGCAAAAGTTGTGCCATCTTGTCCATGTCATGATGTGCGCTAACCGCTTCCGCGGCTCGTGAGGACACTCTCCCCCGGGGATGCGTGTGTGTGAGTTCGTGTGTAGTTGGGGTAATTGGCGTTGGGGGGCGAGCGTCCTCGCGAGCCGTCGGCTTTCAGTACGGCAGGTTGTGCTCCTTGATTTTGCGCTGGATTGTGCGGCGCGAGAGTCCGAGCTGTTCGGCGGTGGCGGTGCGGTTGCCGTCGTTCCGGCGCAGCCGGTCGGCCAAGACCGTCCGTTCGATCTCCTCCAGTGTCATACTGTCATTTAAAACGGGTGTTCCGGCGGATGTGTCCGTTGTCAAGGCTTGGCTTGGCCGGTTGCCGGGCAGTGCGACGGACGCGGCGGAGAGCACGCCGCCGGGTGAGAGCAGCACGGCGGATTCGACTATATTACGCAGTTGGCGCACATTGCCGGGCCATCCGTAAGATTCAAGCGCGGTGTAGAAGTCCGGGCGCACGGCTGTCCCGCGCTTGCCGTTCTCGGCGGCGGCGCGGGCGATGAAACGGTCGGCCATGTGGCGTATATCCTCTTTGCGCTCGCGCAGGGGCGGGACGCGCAGGGTAACAACGTTCAGCCGGTACAAGAGATCCTCGCGGAAAGAACCGTCCCTGACCATGGCATCAAGGTCCTTGTTGGTCGCCGAGACCAGCCGGACATTGACCTTGAATGTCTCGCGGCCGCCCACGCGGCGCACCTCCTTCTCTTCCAGCGCGCGCAGCAGTTTGACCTGCACGGTCGTGGGGGCGTCGCCGATCTCGTCCAGGAACAGGGTGCCGCCGTCGGCGCGTTCGAAAGCGCCTTTGTGAGTGCCGGCGGCCCCGGTGAAGGCGCCTTTCTCGTGCCCGAACAGCTCCGACTCCAGCAGGCTTTCGGCAAAGGCGCCGCAGTTGACTGCGACGAACGGTCCGTCCGCCCGCTTGGAATCCACGTGCAGCGCCCGCGCCACCAGCTCTTTGCCGGTGCCGCTTTCGCCGCAGACCAGCACGGTGGCGGAGGTGTCGGCCAGCGCCTCGATCTGGGCGATGACGGCTTTCATGCCCGCCGATTCGGCGATGATGGCGGAGGACGCGTACTTTTCGCGCACGGAGCGTGACAGCTTGTCCACCTGACGCCGCAGGCGGGATGTCTCGCAGGCGCGCCGCATTTTTGACTGGATGTCGTCAAGTTCCAACGGTTTAGTGACATAGTCATAAGCGCCCGCGCGCATGGCGTGTACGCCGGACTCGACCGAGCCGTAGGCGGTCATTATGATTACCGGCACGGCGGCGTCCAGCTTGCGCAGGCTGTCCAGCACCTCCAGCCCGTCGATGTCCGGCAGCACCAGATCGCACAGCACGAGGTCAGGGACTTGCTGGCGGAAGGCTTCCACGCCGGCGGCGCCGGCGGAGGCGACGGTGGTGGTGAAACCCGCGTCCTCGGCGGCCTCCGCCACCGAGCGGGCGTTATCGGGGTCGTCTTCAATGATCAGTATTTGCGGTGAGTTCATAAAGCGCCTGTCATTTGTTGTCAGCGGTTGCGGTTTCAGCGGCGAACAGGGTAACGCGGATGTCAGCGCCGCCGCCTTCGCGTCCAAACGCGCGGATGTCACCGCCGCAGCGGCGGATGGCGGTCCTGGCCAGGAAGAGACCGAGACCCGTGCCTTCCGGACGCGCGGTCGTGAACATCTCGAACACAGAATCCCGTTTGTCCGGCGGTATGCCGGGGCCGCGGTCGAGAATGTCCAGCACGACCCGGTTGTCGAGACCGGCTATAACGATTTTGACCTCGCTGTCTCTGGGAGCAAACTGGATCGCGTTCATCAGGACGTTAAGCAAGGCGCGGCGCAGAGCGAAGGGGTATGCGGCCGCTGGCGGCAGCAGTCCGCAGCACTCAAGCGTGACGGTAACGCCGGCCTGTTCCGAGCGCGGCGCAAGGGTGTCTACACACTCGCGCAAGATCTGGGCGATATCGACAGCCTCCGGTTTCTCATCGGCGGGTCTGGCCAGGAAGAGGAATTCCTGGAAGACCTTGTCCATGCGCTCCATGGTGCGGGCGATCCTTTCCGCCAGATCGCGCACGCGCGCTTCGCGGAAACCGTCGGGCCGCTTGATCTCCTTGCCCAGCATCTGGGCGTCGAGCCGGACAGCGGACATGGGGTTACGGAAATCATGCAGGATGCCGTTGGCCAGCACGCCCGAAAACGCCAGGTGTTCCTCCTGCCGCGCGCGCTTGGCGCGGCGGCGGTCGCGCGCCAGCGCCACGGCCATGACCAAGGCGCAACAGGCGAAGGAAAGGCTCATAACTGTAACGGCTAATGTGAAGAGCGAAGAGACCAAGGCGCGGGCGGTCTGTTCCTCATCGCCAACCGCCTCGCGCCTGAAGGTGGCTTCGGTGACAACCTCGCCGCCGTCATCGAGTTTGTAGGTTCGGGTGATGACGAAAACCGGATGCGGCTTGCCGCCGATATCCAGAGAGCCGGGGGCGATCCGGGTCTCATCGGGATGCACGTGCGCAGCGGCTCTTGCCCGCAGGCCGGCAGAGTGCGGGCCGGGCGGCGCGGGCGGCATTTCCAGACCGCCGGCCTGACGCTGAAACACGGTGACGCCGTCGCGTGTTACAGAGATCGACTGAACGTCTTTGCGCACCGCGAAGGCGCTGTCGACAACTGTCGAGAAACGCCGCCAGACCGCGGGCGCGGTGTTGGTGGAGCAGGCTATGCCCAGCGCCCCGACCGCATCCAGCAATGCGTCTCCTTCATGCAGCACGGTCTCGGTGGCCGCCAGGCGGGCGCGCCGCTCATGCTGACGTTTAAGTACAAGCAAAGCCCCGCCCGCAGCCAGCGCCGCGGCAAACAGCACCAGCAGCAGCACAGCCTCCAGACGGACGGCGCCTTTGGCTCTTGGAGTGCCGGATTTGCGGAGTTTCAGCATTGCTTTTCAAAAGCTTGTTTTGACCGTGTTGACCTGATTGACCGTTCCTGAGTGTAATTATTCATAAGCAGGGAGTGTGCCGGGGTACGATTGTAGTTTGCGATCTTACCCAGAAGCTAGAAATCAGGACTGGACAAACATGTCGAAGAATTAAATAAGGATGATAAAGGTTAACCGGGCGCCACACAAGCTTAAACGCGACAAGCTGTCGCGTTTAAGGTGACATAGTGACGCAGGGGGAGGGAAGTGCATTAGTGCGTGAGTGCATTAGTTTTGGAAAAGGCGGGAAGGGAAAAAGCATTCACGCCGGTCGCCAGTCGTTAGTCGCGGGTCGCTGGTTGACAGGTGGCACGTCATGTGCTGATTATGAGCCGGGACCGGCAACGAGGACTCGCGTAATGCAGTTTCAAACGCTAATGGGGAAGTTATGGGACGGATTTGACACGCGGCTGATGGCGGCAGTCATCATACTTCTGGCCG
>JAQWAM010000042.1 GCA_028707675.1 Kiritimatiellia bacterium
TCTCGGCGTTGGTCACGGCGCTGGCGCGGCTGCGGATGGCCAGCAGCCAGTCCCGCACATGGTCGTCGCTGACTTGCAGGCGCACCGCGTCAGGCCCCAGCGCCCCCGCCAGCAGCTTGGGGTCGCTGGCGTCGAGCGCCTTGAGCGTGGTGCCGGGCATGGTCGGGTCGCTGGCGGTGACTTTGGTTGAACCGCGGCTGACGAATATCCAGCCGTCGTCACCGATGAAGCGCACGCCGTTGGGGTATTTGTTGCAGACGCTGACGTCGATGCCGCCCTCGTACTTGTAGAGCAGGTCGAACTCGGCGTGGGCGTTCCAGAGGCCGTCGGTCAGCCAGCCGCACACGCCGGAAACCTCCAGCGGGCCGCGGTCTTCCGTGCCCAGACCCCACTGCACGATGTCCATGTGGTGAGCGCCCCAGTTGGTTATCATGCCCCAGCCGTATGGCTCCATCTGGATCCAGCCCGGTCGGCTGCTGATTTTTGCGGTGTCCTGATTGTGGACGCGGTCCTCGGTGTAGTAGGCTGGAGGTGTCGGCCCCAGCCAGGTCTCATAATCCAGATTCGGCGGCACGGGCATCTCTTCCTTGCGCCCGCCGTTACGGTCCTTGCCGAAGCCGACTTCAACGCGCTTGATGCGGCCGACACGTCCGTTGCGCACCAGTTCGCAACCGGTGCGGAACTGTTTCGCCGAGCGCTGCTGCGAGCCGACTTGCAGAATCACGCCCTTTTGGCGCACGACTTCCGCGAGGATACGACCCTCGTGGATCGTCTGCGAAAAAGGCTTTTGCACCCAGATGTCCTTGCCCGCGATGGCGCACTCGACCGCGCACAGCGCGTGCCAGTGGTCGGGCACACAGACCATCACCGCGTCAACATCGCCGTCACGCAGCATATCCTTGTGACGGGCAAAGGTCTTGACCTTGTAGGAGTCAGCGTTCAACTTCTTTTTATAGTCGTTTTCAAGCCGGTTCTTGGAAAACGCCAGTCTTTTGGAATCTAGGTCGCAAATCGCCGTGATGCGAGCCATGTCAGAGCATCTCAAAATACCCGGCATCTCCATGCTGGTGGAGATGCGTCCGCAGCCGACGATGCCGACATTGATCATCTTGCTCGGGGCGGACTGACCCAGCACCCGTGCCGGAATGATCGACGGCATCGCCACCGCTCCCGCCAGACCGCCTGCCTGTTTCATGAATCCGCGTCTTGTGTTTTTAACCATGACTGCACTCCTTACCTATAACTTGGCCATTTTGTCACACTAAAGGTAGGGCGGTTTCCCCGAAACCGCCGCGGACGCCTCGGGGATGCCTCCCTACCTCACACACCCACACACTCACACACCGAAGTTACCCCTCTCGTTTTTGCCCGGAACCCCGGGCGGCCGGCTTGTCTGTTTGCTTTGTCACTTTTTTGCGCACTGATAAATCGCTCTGCCTCACATGCTCCAGCCCGCGCGCCGGAGCGCGTTGCCCACGCCGTACGGCGCCCGTTCAGGACGGCGCAGCGTCGCGTTGGCCCCGTCGTCCCCGAGAAACCTTTCGTTGACCGGATCCCATCGCAGGGTGCGCTTGAGGTTCATCGCGGTGTAGGCCAGAATGCAGGCCGTGGTGGTGCGGTGCGCGCTTTCCGGCGGCGTGTTGGTGGGTTTGCGCGACAGGATGCTCTCGAACCAGGCCCGGTGGTGGTTGGAGGGGTTCCGGCGCAACTGTTTATCGACCTCGCCCTCGATCAAATCCTTGGAGCTGGCCTCCAGCGGGCGCCAGCGCCCGTGCTTGCCGCCCGCCCCGGGATCGCTGGACATGACCTTTACCGAACCCCTGCCGCAGAAAATCCAGCCCTTCTCGCCCACGAAACGCACACCGTTGGGATAAATATCGTCGTCAGCGATATGCATGAGCGTACCGTCGGCGTACTCCATGCGCACGTCCAGCTTGCCGTGCGCGTCCCAGAGGCGGCGGCGGGGGAAATCCGCGCGCCCGCGGATTTTGACCGGGCCGGAGTTGTCCATGCCCAGAGCCCACTGCGCTATGTCGATATGGTGCGCGCCCCAATTGGCGATCATGCCCATGCCGTAATTCTGCATGACCATCCAGCCCGGACGGCCGAAATCGGCATCGCCGCCATTGCCCTGCGGGTGGGTGCGCAGCTCGGAGAAAATCTCGGCGGGAGTGTATCCCAGCCACATGTCATAATCCATGGTGTCCGGGACCGGCTGGCAGGTCGGCATGTCCTTCGGCTCGGGCGGATCCATAGGCAGGCCGATCTCGACCCGGCGGACGCGCCCCAGACGCCCGTTCAGCACATATTCCGCGGCTTTGCGGAACTGCGGGCCGAAGGTGCTCTTGCCTTCCGAGCGCTGCTGTGTGCCGAGATGGAAGACACGCCCGGTCTTTTTCATGACCTCGGCGATGCAGCGGCTCTCGTACACGGTCATGGCCAGCGGCTTCTGCACATAAACGTCCTTGCCGGCCAGAGCCGCCTCGACACACAATTGCGCGTGCCAGAAATCCGGAGTGCAGATCATAACCGCGTCCACCGACTTGTCGGCCAGCAGCCCGCGGTAATCCTGATGCAGCTTGAGGTCGGGCAGGTCGTTGTCGAAAAGCTTCGCGGTCCTGGCCTTGGTCGCGCGCATGCGCTTGGCGTCACAGTCCGAGAGCGCCACCACCGCGGCCAGGTCATGGTTGTGCCACACTCCCGGTATGTCCATGCCGCCGGCGATGCGCCCGCAGCCGATGACCCCCACCTGAATGCGTTTGGAAGGCGCCTGCGCCCCCAGCGCCCTAGCCGGAATGATCGCCGGGAAGGCGACGGCTCCCCCTGCCGCCGCGCCGGCCTTCAAAAAACCCCGTCTTGAACAATCACACTTCAACATGTCTCCCCCAAAATGATGTCCGGTGCCTTAGTAAAATATGGAAAATCGAATTTTAGTTTATCACTTTTTCGTGCGTTTTCGCAACCGCTTCCGCCGGAAACAAAAAGCGGCGCTTTCGCGCCGCCTTTTGTTGTTATATTTTACCTTATCGTCAGTTGAAGACATCGGCGAGCTGGCTCTGTGCCGCGGCCTGCATCGCCGACAGCTCTTCCTCGCTGATCGGCTCGGCCAATGGCACGAGCTTGATGTGGCGATGCAGGGGAAAGCCGGTACCGCCCGGTATCAGGTGGCCCAGAATCACATTCTCCTTGAAGCCGCGCAGTTCATCAACCCGCCCCATTGTCGCCGCATCGGTCAGCACACGCGTGGTGTCCTGGAAAGACGCCGCCGAGATGAAGCTGTCGGTTTCCAAAGATGCCTTTGTGATGCCCAGCAGCGCGGGCTGCGCCTCGGCCGGACGCTTGCCTTCGGCCACGATCTCCTCGTTGACCTCCAAGAAACGCTGGCGCGTGACCTGCTCGCCCCACAGGAAATCGGTATCGCCGGGATTTGTGATGCGCACCTTGCGCAGCATCTGTCGCACGATGATCTCGATGTGCTTGTCGTTTATCTCCACGCCCTGCAGGCGGTAGACCTGCTGGACCTCGTTCACCAGATAGCGCTGCAGTTCCTGCGGCCCGCAGACTTCCAGAATCTCCTGCGGCACGACCGGGCCTTCCGTGAGCTGCTGCCCCTTCTTGACGCGGTCGCCTTTGAACACCACCACTTGCTTGCCCATCGGGATCAGATGCTCCTCGACGTGCCCGGTGATTTCGTCACGGACGATCAGGCAGCGTTTGCCGCGCTGATGTTCGCCGAAATCGACCACGCCCTCGATTCTGGAAATCTCCGCCGCGTCCTTGGGCTGGCGCGCCTCGAAAAGCTCGGCCACGCGCGGCAGACCGCCGGTTATGTCGCGCGTCTTCGCCTCTTTTCGCGGCGTTTTCGCAAGCATCATGCCGGGAGAGACCTTCGCGGCTTCTTTCACCATCACAATCGCGCCTGCGGGAATGTGGTAGAAGCCCAGAATCTCGTTCGTCTTAGGATCGGTGACTATAATCTGCGGGTGCAGGTCTTCCTTAGTCTCCAGCACCAGCAAAGTCTTAGACCCGGTTTCCGCATCCCGGTCACTGCGCACGGAGACATCTTCCACCAAGTCTTGGAACGAAACCACACCGTGTTTCTCAGCCAGAATCGGAATCGAATGGGGATCCCACACCGCCACACGGTGCCCCGACTTTACCGGCGCCCCGTCCTCTACCAAAAGCACCGCACCCATCTGAAGCGCATAGGTGTCGATCTCGACCCCTTCCGCATCGACGATCTCGATGGTGCCGTTTTTGTTGAGCACGACATTGTTGCCGTCGTCGTTGCGCACCGTGCGGATATCAACGTATTTGATGAAGCCCGTGTTCTTGACCACGATCTCCGGTATTTTGGAAACGGTCGAGGCCGTGCCGCCGATGTGGAACGTGCGCATGGTGAGCTGCGTTCCCGGCTCGCCGATGGACTGCGCCGCGATAATGCCCACAGCCGTGCCTATTTCCGCCGGGCGACCGGACGAGAGATCGCGTCCGTAACATTTGGCGCACATTCCGTAAGGAGCGTCGCAGGTCAGCCCGCTGCGTATCCAGACCCGCTCAATTCCCGCGTCATCCAACAACTTGCAATAATCCTCATCGATCTCGGCGTTGGCCGGAATGATGATCTCGCCGGTGGCCGGATGGCGGATATCATACAGAGCCGTGCGTCCCAGCACACGGGCGCGCAGCGGGATCAGAGTCTCATCACCCTCTTCCACAGCTTCGACCTCAATGCCGTTGACCGTGTTGCAATCTTGGATCGTGATGATGACATCCTGCGAGACATCCACCAGTTTACGGGTGAGATAGCCGGCATCGGCGGTCTTAAGCGCGGTGTCTGCCAGACCTTTGCGGGCGCCGTGCGTTGAGATGAAGTACTCCAGCACGCTCAACCCCTCACGGAAAGAGGCCGTGATCGGCCTTTCAATGATCTCGCCTGAAGGGTTGGCCATCAGGCCGCGCATTCCGGCAAGCTGCCTGATCTGCAACTTGGAACCGCGGGCTTTGGAGTCAACCATCATGAAAACCGGATTGGTCTCTGCCGCATTAGTCTCGGTTCCGATGATGTTACGGTCGATTGTCTTGTACAACTCGTCAGACACTTTTTCAGTGGCGGCAGTCCAGATGTCAACGATCTTGTTGTGGCGCTCGCCAGGCGTAATCACGCCGGTCTGGAACTGATCGTCGACCTTATCTACCTCTTCATGCGCCTTGGCGATGATCTCGTCTTTGTTTTTCGGACGGATCATGTCCTTGAGCCCCATGGATACGCCAGCCAGGCAGGCGTGCGTGAAGCCGAGGGTTTTGAGTTCGTCAAGGGCTTTGACCGTGCGGGCATGCCCCGCCACTTGGTGGCATTGCAGGATCATGTCCGCAAGCTTGCCTTTGTCTACCTTGTCGTTGACAAACCCCAGCTCTTCCGGCCAGGTCTCGTTGAAAATGACTCTTCCGGCAGTGGTCTCAAGCACCCTAATGTCGGGATTGCCGAAACGCTTCGGCTTCTGACCGAAATCGGGATTGCGGAAGCGGATGCGGGTATGATATTTGATAGCACCTTCCGCCACAGCCAGATCAACATCGGCCGCACTGCCGAAAAGCGGCAGACGCTCGCCCTCGGCCGGAGTTTTGCCCGCGATCTTATTGGCCAGTTTATCCGCCTGACTGGGGATGGTCAGGTAATATATGCCCAGCGCGATATCCTGCGTGGGCGTCATGATCGATTTGCCAGACGCCGGCGAGAAAATCGAGTTCGAGGACATCATCAGCAGACGGCTTTCAAGCTGCGCTTCCACCGACAACGGCACATGCACGGCCATCTGGTCTCCGTCGAAGTCGGCGTTAAAGGCGGTGCAGACCATCGGATGGATGCGGATGGCCTCACCCTCGATCAAGACCGGCTCAAAGCTCTGAATCGAGAGTCGATGCAGTGTCGGCGCGCGATTGAGCATCACCGTCTTATCCTTGGTAACCTCTTCCAGAATGTCCCACACCTGCTCGTCGTGCCGCTCGATCATCTTACGCGCCGTGCGTACGGTGTGGCAGATGCTCTTCTCCTTCAGACGCCTGATGATGAAAGGCTCGAACAGCGTCAGCGCCATCTTTTTCGGCAGCCCGCACTGGGTGATTTTCAGCTCTGGACCGACCACGATCACCGAGCGGCCGGAGTAGTCCACACGCTTGCCTAAAAGGTTCTGGCGGAAACGGCCGGTCTTGCCTTTGAGCATGTCACTCAATGACTTCAACGGCCGGTTGCCGGCACCTGCGACAGCGCGGCCGTGCCGTCCGTTGTCAAACACCGCGTCTACCGCCTCCTGCAGCATCCGCTTCTCATTGCGCAGGATTACGTCCGGCGTTTTCAGTGAAAGCAGGTTCTTGAGGCGGTTATTGCGGTTAATGACGCGCCGGTAAAGGTCGTTCAGGTCAGAGGTCGCGAACCGGCCGCCCTCAAGCGGCACCAGCGGCCGCAGTTCCGGCGGAATTACCGGCAGGCAGTCTAGAATCATCCATTCCGGGCGCGCCCCGCTGACGCGGAACCCTTCGACGATCTTCATGCGCTTGGTGATCTTCTTGCGCGTCTGCTTACTGCGGGTGCTCTCGATCTGCTCCTCCAGGTCTTGCATGAGCTGCTCCAGATCGACCTTATTCAGAGCACGCCGCACAGCTTCCGCGCCCATCATGGCCTCGAAGTTATCTCCATACTTCTCGACAGCCTCCTGATGCTCGGTCTCCGAAAGCACCTGCATCATCTTCAGCGGCGTGTCGCCGGGTTCGGTCACCATGTAGTCTTCGTAATACAAAACGCTCTCCAGCTCGCTGGCGGTTTTGTCCAAAACAAGCCCGATCCGGCTGGGGCTGCACTTGAAGAACCAGATGTGCGAGACCGGCACGGCCAGCTCGATCGTGCCCATGCGCTGGCGCCGCACACGCGAAACCGTGACCTCCACGCCGCACCGGTCGCAAACCACGCCCTTGTGCTTGATCCGCTTATATTTGCCGCAAGCGCACTCCCAATCTCGCGTGGGCCCGAAGATACGCTCGCAGAACAATCCGTCACGCTCCGGACGGTATGTGCGATAGTTGATGGTCTCGGGATTGCGAACCTCGCCGTGACTCCACGACCGGATGGTTTCCGGCGACGCCAGTGTGATGCTCACAGCATCATAATGACCGCCCGCGTCAAACATCCCGCCAAACATCTCTCGCGCTGCATAAGGATTCATTTTGAACCTCCTGAAAAAGTTGCTTTAGATTCTTTGCATGTCAGCAGCCGATACGGCGCTATCGCCGCCCAGCAATTTCATGTCGAGGCACAGTCCGCGCAACTCGTGCATCAGCACCGAGAAAGACTCGGGCATACCCGCGTCCAGCGTGTTCTGTCCCTTCACGATCGCCTCGTAAATGCGGGTGCGCCCGCTAACATCGTCAGATTTAACCGTCAGCAGTTCCTGCAGTGCGTAAGCCACACCGTAAGCCTCCAACGCCCAGACCTCCATCTCGCCCATGCGCTGGCCGCCGTACTGGGCTTTGCCGCCCAGCGGTTGCTGGGTCACCAGCGAATACGGCCCCGTGGCGCGCGCGTGTATCTTGTCCGTAACCAGATGGTGTAGTTTAAGCATATAGATCTGCCCCACCACCACACGCTGATCAAAAGGTTCGCCCGTGCGTCCGTCATACAAAACCGTCTTGCCGTCCTCGTTGATCCACGCGTTCCCGCCGATCTCTTTCTCCTGAACCTTGCGCGCGTCTTTCAGCAGCTTGTCGATCTCGTTCTCTTTGACCCCGTCGAAGACCGGTGTCGCGGCATGGAATCCCAATACCTTACAGGCAATGCCGAGATAGGTCTCAAACAACTGTCCCAGATTCATGCGCGAAGGCACACCCAGAGGATTCAGCACAATGTCTACAGGAGCGCCGTCCGGCAGGAAGGGCATATCACAGTCAGGCACGATCTTGGCCACAACGCCTTTGTTGCCGTGCCGTCCGGCGAGCTTGTCGCCGACCGACAGGTTTTTCTTTTCGGCGATATAAACCCGCACCTGCTTGATCACGCCGCCCTCGTCGATGATTCCGTCCACTTCGGCAAACTCGCCCTTGCCGTTGCTTTCCT
>JAQWAM010000043.1 GCA_028707675.1 Kiritimatiellia bacterium
GGGGAATTGCCGAGGTTCCGCGCCAGTGCGCGCAATGCCTGCGCCTGCCGCTGGGTCTGGTGCAGATGGTTTTCAGTCCGCTGCCGGAGGTGACTTTCAAAGACGGGCTTAAAAACACCGGCAAGGGGCTGGTCGCGCCTTTCAAGCTCTGCATTGCTATTCTAGAAATGCCATACGAGGTGGTCTGCGGCCTCGGGGATGCCGCAGGCGCATAGGGGGATCAATGAACACAAATTTATCTAATCCGCCGGTTGTGATCACCGGGATGGGTGCGGTTACACCCTACGGTGCCGGCGTGGAAACGCTGTGGCAGTCGCTGCTGGACGGCGTCTCCGCAATTTCCGATATGGATCTCTTTGATCTCGGCGGCGTCTCCTGCACACGCGCCGGCGTGATACGCGGCTTCACGCCGCCGCCGGACTTCGAGCGCGCCCCGCGCGCCTCCGGTTTCGCGGCCGCCGCCTGCCGCGAGGCCTTGCTGCAGTCCGGCCTGCTGGAAGATCCCGGCGCGCTGGCCGCGACCGCTCTGATCACGGCCTCGAATTTCGCCGACATCGGCGCGGCCGAGGC
Source organism: Kiritimatiellia bacterium (assembly GCA_028707675.1). Classification (GTDB taxonomy): domain Bacteria; phylum Verrucomicrobiota; class Kiritimatiellia; order RFP12; family UBA1067; genus JAQVQN01. The sequence goes on from JAQWAM010000043.1 coordinate 571, forward strand.
GGCGCTGACCCCTTACGGCCATCCCGGGTTTGACGCGTATGCAGCCTGCCACTGCGCCCACGCCGCGCCTTGCGCGGCCATAGCCGATGCCTTCAAATTGCGCGGCCCGCGCCTGCCGCTCTCGCTCTCCTGCGCATCCGGCGCATCCGCCGCCGCACCCGCCGCCAACCTGATCGTCGCCGGACATGTCGGCCGCGTCCTGCTGGTCGGCTACGACGCCATCTCTCGCTTCGCCTGGAGCGGGCTGTGTTCCCTGCGCACCATGTCACGCGAACAGGTGCGGCCTTTCGATCTCAACCGCAGCGGCACGATCTTCAGCGAAGGCGCGGCCGCCCTGCTGCTGGAGCGCGCCGACCTGTGCGCGGCGCGGGCGGCCGATCCCTTGGCCGCGCTGATCGGCTGGGCCAGCGGCAACAACGGCCACCACATGACCGCTCCCTCACCGCGCGGGGCCGGCTCTGAATACGTCATGCGCCGCGCTTTGGAGCGCGCCGGTATCCAGCCTGCCGACATCGACCATATCAACGCCCACGGCACGGGCACCAGACCCAACGACCCGACCGAGACGCAGGCGATACAGGATCTGTTCGGCGACCGTGCCGCCTCCATACCGGTGACATCCGTCAAGGGTCTGCTCGGCCACATGCTCGGCGCGGCCGGCACGGCCGAGACCGTGGTCTCAGTGCTTTCGCTGCAGCGCGGCGTCATCCCCCCCACCGGCAACCTTGAGAACCCCGACCCGGAGTGCGCCCTCGACATAGTTACCGCCCCCCGCACGCTGCCCCTCGCCTGCGTGCTTTCCAACTCGGCCGGCTTCGGCGGCTGCAATGCCGCCGTCGTCCTGTCCCGCGCGGACGGTCCCTGCCCCCCACAAAACCTTCGCGTCTTCGCGTCTTCGCGTGAGACCTCCCCGAGCAATGCCGCGACAGGCGACATTCGACTGGCGTCGACTGGATCGACTGGCATCGACGCAGCCCCCGATCCATGCCTTCTAAAACAACCTTCGTGTTCTTCGTGCCTTCGTGTGAGCATTCCTGGTCCCTGCCACCAAGACCCCATTCGTGTCCATTCGTGTCCATTCGTGGCTCCATATTCCGGCACCGCCCGTTCCCCGTCTCCCGCCTCCCCCGTTCTCATAACCGGGATCGGCGTCACCAGCGCCTTGGGCGCGGACGCGGCTGAGCACGCCGCCGCGCTGAAGGAGGGTGAACCCGCGCTGTTCCCGCTCGACCGTTTCGATCTGCCGGAGATGCCGGAGCCGCCTTTGGCGGGCGAAGCTCCCGACCCGGATCTCGCGGCCTGCGGCGTTTCGCCCAAAGCTTATCTGGACCGTAACAGCGCGCTTTTTCTGGCTGCATGCGGCATGGCTTTCCGGCAGGCCGGACTTGACGCTGCGAAATTGGCGGAACTGGAGGCGGGAGTCATGTGCGGCACGGCCTGGGGCTGCGCGGCCACGGCCGAGAGCTTCTTCGCCGACTATATTCTGAAGGGGCCGCGGCTGGTAAAACCCTTCCTTTTCCCGCACGCCTATCCCAATACCGCCGTCAGTCTGGCCGCGATCGAGTGGTCGCTGAAAGGCGCGCACGAGAATGCGTCGGGCTTTGCCACCGCAGCCGGCGTCGCTCTTACGGAAGCTTTCGACCTGATCGGCTCCGGCCGCCAGCGGCTGCTCGCCGCAGGAGGCGCGGAGGCTCTTTCCGCCGTTCGTCTGCGCGCGCGCGAAGCGGAGACAGGGGGCTCCCCGTGCGGTGAAGCGGGCGCGGCGGTGATTCTGGAGAGCGAGGCCTCGGCCGCCGGGCGCGGGGTGAAACCTCTTGGACGGCTGCTCGCCTGCCGTCTGGCCGCCACGCCTGAGGCAGCGGCCGATGCCGCCATGACGCAAGCCGGACTCGGCTCTGACGCGCTCGCCGCGGTTTATATGAACGCTGCCGCGCGTGACTCCGCCGGCCTTTTCCCTGCCGCCGCCTTGCGCCTGCCCGAAACCCTCTGCGGCGACGTGCGGGGCGCCACCGCCGCCCTGCACCTGACATTCGCGCTGCTGGAGGAACACAGCAGACCGGTCATGATCCTCACTGCCGAGACCGGCGCCTGCACCGCCCTGATCGCGGAAAGCCTTTGAAAACTCCGTGTCGACCTTTAGGGAGGTGTCCTCGGACGCCCGAAAGGCGGCGGCTCGCGGGGACGCTCGCCCCCCAGCCATGCGGACAGTCAAGGTGAAGTAGGACAGGCATCCCTGCCTGTCATCCCCGGGTGAGGCTGGCACATTCAATCGAAACGTTTCACTGGAGCGTGGCAGTAGGGCGTGGAGCCTTTTTTAAAGTAATAGTCCTGATGAAAATTTTCGGCGGGCCAGAACTTGGCGGCGGGCTCGACGCGCGTTACCGCCTTGAACCCTTTCTCGCGCAGCAGCGCGATCAATTTTTCGGCCACAGCTTTCTCTTCCGCGCTGGCATAATAGATCACCGAACAATATTGCTCGCCGACATCCGGCCCCTGGCGGTCAAGCTGCGTGGGGTCGTGAGTCTCGAAAAACAGTCTGGCCAGCCGCTCGTAAGTCGTCTGCCGCGGGTCGAAAAGCGCCTCTACCGCCTCGGTGTGTCCGGTGCCGCCTTCGCACACCTGCTTGTAGGAAGGGAACTCTTTGTGTCCGCCGGTATAGCCGCTCACCGCGCGGATCACGCCGGGCGCCTGCTGCATAAAATACTCCACGCCCCAGAAGCAGCCGCCCGCGAACACGGCCCGCGAAAAACGCTTGTCCAGTTCCGCTGCCGGCACGAAATCCATCGAAACCGAGTTGACGCAGTGGCGCACGTTGCGGCGCGTCAGCCGCTCGCCGATGAAGACATGACCGAGATGCCCGCCGCAGGTCGCGCACAGAATCTCGACGCGCCGTCCGTCGGCGTCCGCCTGCCGCCTCACAGCGCCGGGCACCGCGTCGTCGAAAGCCGGCCAGCCGCATCCCGCGTCGAACTTGTCGTCCGCGCGGTAGAGCGCCGCGCCGCAGCGACGGCAAGTGTAGACGCCGGGCTCGCGGTGTTTGTCGTACTTGCCCGAGAACGGACGCTCCGTGCCCTTCCCCACGATCACCCGTTCCTCTTCTGCTGTCAGTGTACGCCAGTTCTCCTGTGACATAGACTCCTCCCCCGCTGCGCCAAGCGCGCACAGCACGAACAATGATAAAAACCCTATGATTTCCCTCTGCATGTGATAATTATACGCCACACGAAAAAAGGCCGCAATGGATGGAGCCGTTTTCGGTTTTCGGGCGTCCCGTTAAGCAAACGCGCATCCAACGGCTCGCGGGGACGCTCGCCCTCCAAGCGGACATGCGGAGGGCGCGGTGCCGCCCGCGCCGCAGGCATAGGACGGCGTGGCAGCCGTCCCTCCGTGACACATGCTCACCGCATAGTCTCGCACCCGCCCTTTCACTCCGGGATCACCAGCGACAGGCCGTCGAAGTTTCGGAAGGCTGTGTCCAGCGTCACCAGGGTGTACCCTCCGGCCATGGCGAAAGCGGCGAGATAGGCGTCCATGACGACTTTGGGGGAACGCTTGTAAGGCCGACACACTCTTTCCCAAGCCACATCGATCCCTCGCGGTTCCCGCACTGTCCTGAACCCGCCGCATTTCAGCAGCGCCGCATACAAGGCCCACGCCCGCGGCAAAGTCAGCGTCTCTTTCGCCATCACGGCCTCGGTCGCAAGCAGACGCAGCAAGGCGATCTGAACCTCGCGGCAAATCAGGAGCGGGGAGGAGTGATCCCGGCTCCGCCACCAACACTTACAGCGCTCATGGTGCGCGTGCCTTTGCGCGACCAAGGCCAGCAAGATGTTAACGTCGCACATCTGCCGCATACGACGCAGCCTCCTCCCGTGCCAGCAGCGCGCTTATCTCGTCCGGCGTTATGTCAAGCACGCCCGGCCGTTTGCTCTTCAATACCGGCAGTGACGGAACGCGGGCAGGCAGTTTCACTTCGGAGACGACACTCAGCTCACGTTCAAGCGCCCTGGCAATCAGAGCTTTCAACGGACACCCTTCACGCGCGGCCCGGATCTTCATTATCCTGCCGAGCGCGTCAGGCAGGTCGACAGTCGTTCTCATGCGCGCATATTCGCATATTTATGCGTCCCATGTCAAAGGCTTTAGCCGTCACCTTTCCAAGAACCTCCCTTTGCGTTCTCCCGTGAACTTGCCGTTGTCAAACGACAACGCGCCGTTGACGACCACCTGCCGCACGCCTTTGCAAAAGCTGTGCGGCGCGGCGTAGCTGGCGGTGTCCTCGAATTCCGTTTCCGAAAAGACAACGATATCCGCAAAGGCCCCGGGGCGCAGCTCCCCGCGGTCGCGGATGCAGAACGCGGCGGCGGGCAGCGAGGTCATGCGGCGCACGGCTTCTTCAAGCCCGCAGACGCGCTCGAAACCCTTTTCGCGGCCGGTCATCAGCCGCAAGAAACGCGGCATCGAGCCGTAGGCGCGCGGATGCGGGTGATCCCGCCGCAGCGGGCCCCACGGCGCGCGCAAGGAGGCGTCGCTGCAGGGCATCACCCAAGGCTGTCCGTAAATGAGCCGAAGGTTCTCGGCGCACATCCCGGAAAAGAAGGCGCCGGTGCGCGTCCCGTCAGCCTCGATGAAGCGGCATACCGTCTGCCCGGCCGAGAGCCCCAGCGCCGCGGCGGCATCGGACACGGTGCGACCGCCGAAAGCGCGCGTCTCTTCGCTCCAGCCGCCGCCGATCATCACGGACGCCCAGTCACGTCCGCACGCGTCAAGTTCTGTCTCGATGCGTGCGCGAGCCGCGGGGTCGGCCAGATTCGCCATGACCGCGTCGCGGCCGCCGGCCGCCGCCCACTCGGGCAGCACGATGTCGAGATCGGTGCCGGACGCCAGATAGGGATAACGGTCAGAATGAATCCGCGCCCCTTCCCGCCGGGCTTGCCCGATCATTTCCAGCAGCCGCCCGATCTTGTGCCAGTTCGCCGGTCCGGATGTTTTCAGGTGCGAAATCTGGGCGCGTATGCCGGTGGCGCGGACAAGGCCCAGGACTTCCTCCACGGATTCCAGCAGGCGGTCGCCCTCGCTGCGCATGTGGGTGGCGTACATGGCGCCGCGGGCGGCGGCGGTTCTGGCCAGAGACAAGATCTCGGGTGGATCGGCATATTTGCCGGGATGATAGAGCAATCCGGTGGAGAGGCCCCAGCCGCCTTCGTCCAGCGCCTGTTCGAGCCGACGGCACATCTCGCGCAGATCATCGGGCGAGGCCGCGCGCGGACCGTAGCCCATGACACCCGCGCGCAGGGTGTTGTGGCCGATGAACTGCAAAGTGTTGACGGCGGGGCGCACCGCTTCGAAAAGCTCGCGGTAGCTAGCCACGGTGTTCCAGGTCGGGCCGGGCGCCGCGCTCCTACTCACACCTCGTGAGGTGTGAGTGACCTGCGGATAGGTCTGCGAAGCCCAGTCGGAGGAGAGGCGGGCTTGTCCCAGACGCGGCGCGGCCGAGCCGCCGCACTGGCCGTTGATCTCGGCGGTGATCCCCTGCGTCAGCTTGCTCGGCGCGTCGGGCTCCAGCAGCAGGTAGGCGTCGGAGTGCGCGTGCGCGTCGATGAAGCCCGGCGACACAACGCAGCCAGCGGCGCCGATCACCCGCGCGGCTTGCGCGCCAGCCAGATCGCCGACCGCCGCGATGCGGTCGCCCTCCACGGCGATATCGGCGTCAAACGCCGCCGCGCCGGTGCCGTCCACGACGCTGCCGCCGCGTATGATAAGGTCAAAGCTCATTTAAGTAAAAGCCTTGTGCTCCGCAGGGCTGGAGGGACGCGCTTTGTCGCGTCCGCGCGGCGGCAGGCGAACTTTCGGAGAGCCGCTGGAGGGACGCGCTTTGTCGCGTCCGCGCGGCATGGCCCACGGCCACGACGGAGCGTGGCCCTCCAGCGCAGACCGCGGCGTGGTCCACGGCCACGACGGAGCGTGGCCCTCCAGTCTTTATCATTCCGACTCCTTGATCACGACGTTTGGACAAGCTCTGCTTGCGCGTCGCCGAGCGCGCGCGTTCCGCTCAAGAGCGCTACCACCTGCTGCTGCACCTCGCCGATCTGGTCAAGACGCAGACGCGGATCGAGCACCACGAAAGTGTCGCCGCTCTTCTTGTGCTCGTAAACGCGCAGTATGCCACCGCTCTCGTGCGGCTTGGCGTCGCGCTCCACAAGCTGCTTGCCGCGCTCAAGCATGACCGCCAGCACATACATCACGTTACGCATGGCCGGGTCTTCCAGCGCTATCAACCTGCGCAGCAGGTTTTCGGCCGTTTCCTTGCGCACCGGCTCACGTTTATCCTCCGCCGGCGCGGGCGCCTCGTATTCGCCCTCCCATACGCTGAAAGGTTCCCAGTCGCGCGGCGTGTTCTTCCAGCACTCCGGATGACAGTCCAGGCGCTCGTAGGCGTCCGCGTTCTCGCGCAAGGCAGAGACGCAGGGCTTCTTGTCCTCCAGCGGCTGCAGGCAGATGCCGCACACATGCCCTCGCGGGCGGATATTCCATTCTTGTGCCATGCGTTTGAGTATAACACATTATCGCCAGACCGGAACGGGTGTGATTCAACAAAGTTGACCGGCAGAATAAAAACGGCAACTGATTGAAATCGCGCCCGATGCGATTCTGGCCGTGACAGGCGTATGCCGGGTTGTGGTACAATTTGAAGCAAAGGGGAATCTCATGAACGCAGACCAGACCGTCCCGGAGCCGATGCAGGAAACCTATGCGTACCGGATCAATGGCAGGAGATCGAAAGCGCGATTAACCGCCTGCACCTTTTCGAGGTGGAAGCGCCGCCCCAGATATCGCACGGTCTCTGCCCAGCGTGCTATCAGGCCATGCTGGCCGAAATAGGATAATTAAAGGGGAAGACTGACGGCAAAAGCCGGACGCTGGAATTGGCGCCCGAGTGGGCGGCGGCCAGGTTCCCGCCGCGCTTCACGGTGCGCGTGCCGCGGATCCGGCCCGATCTGCCAGCCGCGCGGGTGAAGGACAAAGCCGACGGCATAAGCGCGCTTGCGCCGGTGAAGGTTCGCAAGCAAGCCGCTTATCTGCTCTACGCCAAAGCAGGCCAGGAGGTTGTTGTCACAGGCCGGCAGACGCAGGTCGGTAAATCGGTTTTTTGCTCAAAGCCCCAAGTGATTCGCTCTCCCGCAGGGAAAACGTTTCATAAATCCGCCTTCAGCGGCTTCAATCAGGATTTGGAGATGAAGTTCAAAGCCGATCCGGACGGCCAAGAGGTCTGGCGCAAGGACACGATCACGGTCATGGAACGTTTCACAACCGACAAGGATCAGGGTCTGAAATCGGGCTTGTGGCAGGTGTGTTTCGCGCGGCCGGGCAAAGGCGTCTTCGAGGACTTCCATGTCGACGTGCTGGGCATTCCCGGCTATCTGTTCCTGAGCCCCGACCGCTACTGGACGTTCAGGTAGCGGGTCACTTTCGTTGAATCGCACCCGAAGTCAAGTTACGGTTGCGGCGGACAGCGGAGAACTGATAAGCTA
>JAQWAM010000044.1 GCA_028707675.1 Kiritimatiellia bacterium
GCATGTGCATATCGAAAGCTCGATGCTGACCCCGTCCGCTTTCGCGCGCGCGGCCGTGGTTCACGGCACTCTGGCCGCCGCGGCAGACCCGCACGAGATCGCCAATGTCATCGGCAAGGCGGGTGTGGAACTGATGTTGCGGCTTGCCGCGCAAACCCCCTTCGTCTTCGGTTTCGGTGTGCCGTCATGCGTGCCAGCCACATCCTTTGAGACCGCCGGCGCGGATTTGGGGCCTGAAGCTGTCGAGGAACTGTTGGGCCTGCCTGGCATCACCCACCTCGCAGAGATGATGAACGTGCCCGGCGTCCTCAACCATGACCCGGCGGTTCTTGCTAAACTCGCCGCCGCACACAAGCGCGTACTGCCTGCAGACGGACACGCACCCGGGCTCACCGGTGACAGCCTGCGGGCTTACGCCGCCGCCGGCATCACAACCGACCATGAAAGCCTGACACTGGAGGAAGCCCGCGAAAAAATCGCGGCCGGAATGAAAATCCAAATCCGCTACGGTTCCGCCGCCCGCCGCTTCGAGGAGTTTTTGCCGCTGCTGGCAGATCGGCCGGACATGTGCATGTTCTGCAGCGACGACAAGCACCCCGACGACCTGCTGAAAGACCACATCAACCACATTGCGGCAGCCGCGCGCCGTGCGGGCATCCCGCTCGCCGCAATCGTCCGGGCCGCCAGCGTCAACCCGGTCCGCCACTATGGCCTGCCGCTGGGATTGCTGCAAGTCGGCGACAGCGCTGATTTCCAGATCGTGGACGATCTGGAATCGTTCCGCCCGCGTGAGGCCTGGCTGCGTGGACAGCCTGTGGCGCGTGACGGAGCCTCCCTGCTGACCGTCGGCGTACCGGAAATCCTAAACCACTTCGCCGCCCTGCCGCTCGCGCCGGAAGCTCTGCGCATACCCGCCGAAAGCACTCGCAATATCCGCGTCATCGGCGTTCACGACGGCATGTTGCTGACCGACCACCTGTCACTCGCGCCAACGATCTTGGGTGGCGCCGTAGTTGCCGACAACGCCCGCGACATCATCAAGCTGGTGGTCTATAACCGCTACCAGCCCGCGCCGCCGGCCATCGGGATGATCCGGGGCTTCGGCATCAAGCACGGCGCTATTGCCTCCAGCGTGGCCCATGACTCGCACCATATCGTCGCAGCCGGTGTCACCGACACCGCGCTGGCCAGTGCGATCAACGCGGTGGTCAACGACAAGGGCGGACTGGCTGTAGCCGAACAAGACGGTCGGATTCTGGCGCGGCTACCCCTGCCGCTGGCAGGGCTGATGTCGCCGGAACCGGCCGAGGCCGCGGCACACGCTTATGCGCAGTGCGACCGCCGCGCCAAAGAGCTGGGGTCCGTTCTGGCCGCACCCTTCATGACCCTGTCCTTCATGGCTTTGCCGGTGATACCGAGCCTGAAGCTCACTGATAAGGGACTCTTCGACGGAGTCGCTTTCCGCCACGTGCCACTCCGCGCCGACTGAGCGCACAAAAAAGCCTCCCCCTGTCGCGCAGGGAGAGGCTCTAACGAAGTCATTCTAATTTCTCAGACAAAGCGCTTGTCCGCCATGCCCGGGACCGGCGCAGTGTTCTCAGCCGGCAACTCCACTTCCCCGGCCTCGAACGCGTCCGCTGCGGGCTGGCAAGCCATGTTGTAGAACTCGGAATTTTTGTTATCGATGATGTCCGACATACGGATCGTGCGGCCGGTGTACGCCGATAAACGCCCGATGATAGCCGTCGCCGTTGACAGCGCGACATTCTCGCCTTCGTTGATGACTTTCCCGCTCAGGATGCCCTTGAGCAGGTTAACATGCTCGACCACATAAGGATTGCCGTCCAGAAAGTCGCCGTCCAGAGCCACGTCCTGACTGCCCTTGGTGATTTTGCCGCCGCCCGATATCTCGCCGTCGACCGTGCGCAGGCGCTCGCCGACAAAATCGGAGCAGCCGGCCATCTGACGGCACATGCTGTGGATATGAACGCCATCGCCGTAATCAAAGTCCACGCTGAAGAAGTCGTACTGGTTGCCCGACACGCGACGAGCGCGTCCGCCGAAGCCGGTGGCCGTTTTTGGAAAGCGCCCGATAAACCAGTTGGCGACGTCCAGATTATGCACATGCTGCTCAACGATGTGGTCGCCCGACATCTCCGTCCAGTTGACCCAGTTGTCGCAGAGGTAAGCGGCGTTGCTCATGCCGTCGCTACGTTTACGCACAAACGGCACCTTGCCGTTCCAATAGACGGCGCCGCCGACCACCGGCCCGATCCGGCCTTCCGCAAGCGCCTTGGCCTGCTTGAGATACGCGGCCTGATGACGGCGCTGAGTGCCTGCCACCAGCGAAAGGTTCTTAGCTTTGGCCTCTGCCGCCGCCGCCAAGAAACGGCGCACACCCGGACCGTCCACAGCCACCGGCTTTTCGGAGAACACATGCTTGCCCGCCTTGACCGCTGCCTCCACATGCACCGGGCGGAAGGCCGGCGGCGTCGCGGTCACAATAATCTCGCAGTCTGATTCGACAACCTTCTTATAGCCGGCCGCAGTACTGAAAGCCATTTTTTCGTCGCAGCCGAATTTCTTAGCCGCGGCCTTGGCCTTGTCCTCGAAGAAATCGCAGACCGCCACGACCTTGATCTCATGGCCGACACTCTTCGCCGCCTCGATCAGGTTAGCGGTCGCGCCGGTGCAGCGCGAGCCCGCGCCGATCATGCCCACCTTGAAAACCCGCGCCGCGCCCTGCCCGACCACAATGTTCGGCGCCGCCGCCATCATTGCCGCGAACACGCTTGACCCCTTCATGAACTCTCTACGGTTTTGCATCTCTTTCTCCCTGATTATTAACTAAAGACTAATACACCAACTAATGAACCACCAAACTTTCTCACGCCATCGCCCACTGCTCGCGCAACCTGGTCACCATGTTACGGATCAGCCGTATCTGCTCCTCTTGAGGAACCTCTTTCTTGGGATTGGCCGGATTCTTGGGCATGCCTCCCTCGAAACTTATTGCGCCGCGGTAGCCCAGCAGTTTAAGTCCCTTGAAGCCGTCCACATAGTTGTCCGCCTCGGCGTGCACGCCCGGAATGATGCGCTCTTTCAGACCGGCGATGTGAACGTGCGTCAGCAGCTTGCCCGCGCAGATGAAGGCACCCATGAAACTGGTCTCCTCAAGCTGCATGTGCCAGAAATCGCCCATGACAGTGGCGCCCGGCCCGATATCGGCAGCGATCCTCGCTCCGTCCGCCACCTGCCGCAGAAACGGCGTCTCGTTGCGGCGCAGCGGCTCCAGCACGATCGACGTGCCGTGTTTGGCCGCGTGCTCAGCCAGACGTTTGCCGGTGTTCTCCACAAAATCCTTGCGCAGTTCTTTGCCGCTCAAACGCCCCGGCTCGCTCAGCTTGCTGCGCGCCGGACAAATGATCAGCCCGACCGAACCCATCGCTCCAAGCGCCTCGATGACCGGCAAAAACTTCTGCACCTCGGCCTCGCGCTTCTCGGGCTCGGCATATGAGAAATCGCTCGGGCCGCAGGCCGTGGCAATGAAAAGCTTGCGGTTCTTGACAGCATTCTTGAGCGCTTCCCCATTTTTGATCGGCCAGTCGCCCGAGGGTATCTCAACCGCCGCGAATCCGTTGGCCTCCAGAAAATCAAGCTTCTGGTTCATTTCCCCGCCGGGTATACGTCCCCATTGCAGGCACAGATTCAACTGCGCGGACTGCGGCGGCGGCGCCAATTTCGGCATGTCCGCAACGCAACACGCCTCCGCCGCCGAAGTTTTATTTATGCAGACCGCGCCTACACCAGCTACCGCCGTGGCTGTCAGAAAATCGCGCCTCTTCATGATTCTGCCCATTTCGCCTCCCTTTCCCAGACTTAATCAGTCATAATCCATTACCATAAACTTGCTTGTGATGGTATCATTATGTCCGCCTGACGGTCAAGCCGGCTTTAGACTGCCCGATCCCCGCGATTTCATATAACAGACTAAAAAGCTAAACGAAGCGGCCTATGGGACACTTTTGATTTAACCTTGTTGTTTTTTTCAACATACGCTTGCCCCGCACCGGATCATTCATTATGATAACAAATGAAAAGCGGATGGTACGATTGATGCTGGCAGTAAGTCGGCGCGCATCCGTCGGGACAGCAAATGACAGGGCCTTCATTAAGTTTAAGTCAGCAGCAGCGCCAGATCATGACGCTGGCGCCGCAATTACGGCAGTCACTGGAGATGCTCCAGATGCCGGTGCTGGAACTGCGCGCCGCGATCATCAAGGAAATGGAGGTCAACCCGACTATCGAGGACGTCTCTAATCCGGCCGAAGTCACCCTCTCGGAGGCCATGCCGGAAAAAGATGAACAGCACGCCACTGACAACGGGCTGGATTTCGACCCGGATGTCGATGCCATACTCGCACAGGACGACGAGTGGCGCGACTATTTCCTGCAAGGCATGGAAAACGCCCCGTCCTGCGAAGACGCCGAGGAGAGGCGGCAGTACCTGTTTGACTCAATCCGCCAAAAAAAATCACTGCAGGATCATCTGATGGAGCAACTCGCGCTGACCGACCTCGACGAGGAGGACCGCGAGTTGGCGCTCATGCTGATCGGCAACGTCAATGACGACGGCTATTTCACCGGGAGCCTGCCGGACATCACCATGATATCGGGACGCGACGAAAACCATGTTCTCGGCATCCTCAAGGTCATTCAGGCTTTCGACCCTCCCGGGGTCGGCGCGCGCACTTTGCGCGAGTGTCTCCTGCAGCAGTTGGCCATGGTCGAGGATTCGCCCTGGGAAGACGAGGCTCGCCTGCTTATCGACCAACACCTTGAACGCCTGGCGGCGCATGACGAGAAGTTCCTGTGCAAAGCCCTCGCGCTCAACCGCGACGAGCTGGAGCATGTCGTCGCTCTGGTCAAAAGCCTGAACCCGCGCCCGGGCCGCGCCTTTGCCGACCAGAAAACCGAATATGTCGAACCCGAAGTTTTTGTGGCTCTTGAAAAAGGACGCTACGTGGCAAAAGTTGACAACGATCATCTGCCGCATATACACATCAGCCGACATTACCGGAAACTGCTCGAAGACAAGAGCGTCAACGCGGAAACCAAATCATATATTCGCGAGCGAATCCGCGCCGGCGCTTTTCTAATACGCAGCATCTACCAGCGTCAGGAGACCATCCGTAAGATCGCGCAGGAGATCATCGACAACCAGACCGAATTCTTAAATCGCGGCATCGCGGGGCTGCGCCCGATGACCATGGCGGAAGTCGCCCGCAAAGTCGGTGTTCACGAGACCACTGTCAGCCGCACCGTCGCCAACAAATACATGCGCACGCCGCGCGGCGTTTTCGAGATGAAATACTTTTTCAACCCCGGCTTGAAGGGCAGGGACGGCACTTCGTTTTCAAACCGGTCGGTGCAGGACTTGATCAAACGCATGGTCGAATCCGAAGATCCGACCGACCCGCTCTCTGACCAGACGATCGGAGAAAAGCTGTCCGGGCAGGGCGTTACCGTGGCTCGCCGCACCATCGCCAAGTACCGCGGCATCCTTAAGATACCGCCTTCCCACGAGCGCCGCCGCTCCTGAAAAGCCCTTCAGGGAACAGTTTCCACCAGATGCCCGTTCAATATCCCCAAGGTTTCAGGGGACAACACAAAAAGGATGTCCAGCCCGCGCACCATCGCGTAACGCTTGCCGAACCAGGCCTCTTTGCCCACCAGCAACGTCTTGCGCACCGAGTCCGTCGCATCGACGTCAGCGCTCAATGACAGCCACGGGTCTCGTAACCCGTACGCCTCGATCTCCTCCAGAGTCACCCCCAGTTTCTCGACCCGGTCGGCACGGATTTTTTCCAGCAGCGCAACAACAGCGCTCAGCCTTGCGGCGTCCACCTTGCCCGGTGAAACCTCGCCCGCGCGCCACGCCGCGTCCGGGCCACTGCGCTCCACAACATCAGCCTGCGCCCTGCCCCTCTTCAAGGTTATCCGCCGCAAGCTGCGTTCCGGCAGTGCCAGCACCGTCTTGTCGCGCAGCCCCAGCATGCCGACCGTGCTGACCAACGCCGAAGGCACGTTGCTGGCCGCGACACGGAAAACCCGAGTAGAGTTCGTGAAGACCACGCTCATAAGCCGGTTCTCCGCGTCAGCGGGCATGATGCTAAACCGCCATGACCGCGCACCCGCGCCAACATCAACACGGCTTAACGGCTTTCCTCGGCCCTCATCACGCTCGTCCCCGCCCGCCCTGTCTTCAATCTCGTCCGCATTGATGTTGATCAAGCTTTTGACCACCTGCCCGACCGCCGCCTGATCCGCCAGATCGGACATGGGTGTCTCGAATCTCCACTGCGCCCCAGTCTGCGCCAGCACAAACTCATCTTCCCCTAAAGAGACCTGCAGCCTGTCTACCCTTGCAGGCAACTCGGAAAACAGACGCATATCGCGCAAATCCTCGGGCGAAAGCCGCACCGCCTCGACCACCGCGTTTGAAACTGCGCCGATCGCCGTGGCGCCGTGCAGCAGAACATACGTGAACCCTTCCGTCTCCTTGACCGGCGTTCCGAAAATTATCACGACCGGTTCGCCCGGCCGCTCGGGCAGAAGTTGCACACGGGTTCCTGTGTCATCACCCAAACCATAAACCCCAAGACGTGTACGGAACGCCGCTTCCGACTCCGCCACATCCATTACATTTGAGACCGTCGGCCATATGAAGCGGCTGACGCGCGCATTTTCCAGCATCCCGAGCATAGCCTCAACCTTGGCGTCTGACGCTGGCGCCTCAACCGGCTGCGTCAGCCGCCAAGTGCCCGATTCTTTTGAAAGCCTGATGAACGGACGCTCCGGCACGCGTATCTCTATGGCACTGATTGAGCCTTCAGTATAACCGGCCAAACGGCGCGAGCGGATGTCGTCGGCTGTGCGCGGCAACGCCCCGCACAAATCGCCGGACACCACCAGCACACGCTCGTCGCGGCCTGCCCTAACGAACACGCCCTTGCCCAGCGGCGTCGCGGCGCCGAAAAAGAACTCGTGCCGCTTACCGCCCTCCAGCACCACATGCGCGCGCGCTGGCGCCAAGCCGAACTCCTTGAGGGAAAGCTCCCTTTTGCGCAACTCGTGAAACCCCAACGAATCTTTCACCCGCGCCGATTCGAAAAGGTCTAAAAACCGCAGCGCCGCCCCGCGGTCGACCGGCGCCTGAAACGGCGCCTCCAGCACCCATCGTCCGGCCTTGAGACACATGCCTATGCGCGCGTCGCCGTGATCCACCGTTATGCGCTCAACCCAACTGAGGTCGCCGTCTGTCAGAGCCGCCGCCGCTTCCGTCTTGACCGGAAGAAAGGGCGCATAGCGCGGCAGCCCCCATATTAAGAAGGAGCACACGGCTATACCGCACAGAAAAAAAAGTATTATGCGTCTGTTTCCCATATCATCCGACCGTCAACGCCGCCTCCAGACAATCAGGCAGAACAGCAACAAAACCGCGGCTGGCAAAGTCACCGCCGACAAAATCATGAATCGTATCCATTGGCTGCGCTCGAACCCTGTCACCAGTGTCGCGTCGCCGCCGAGCGAAGAGGCTGTGCCCGCATCAATCCCGGCCAGCCAGTAAAGCGCGTTCATGAACAGGTCGCGGTTGGCGTTGGCCCGCGTGGACAACGTGCCATTCATCACGAAATCAGCCTCGCCAATGACGCAAATGCGCGTCGGACGGAAATGCACGTCGCTGGCAACGTTGCCGCCGCGCTCGGAAACCGCCGCTACCGCTACCGGCCCGGCCAGATCCGCGTGCTCGTCGTATACCCGCGGCAGGATCTCCGGCGCAGACTCGCCCCAACCTTGCCCGTCAGTCTGCACCAGCAGCGTGACTTTCGGCCGGTCGGCACCCTGCGCCGGATCTTCCGCCTGCCCTATGCACGCCGCATAACCAAACACAACCGAGGCGTTGTTCAGGCTGCGCGTGACCACATGCTCGGCGAATGCGCTCGCGACCACCTCGCGCCCCGTCAAAGTGCGCGAGCTGACAGCAATGTGCGGCATAATACGGAT
>JAQWAM010000045.1 GCA_028707675.1 Kiritimatiellia bacterium
CGGGGGCGGTCTCCCCCCGGCAGCCCGCCGTGGCGGTCATAAATATTTCCGCGCGGCCCCGGCACCTGCACACGCCGGACCCTCTGGCGCAGTTGGTCATGCGACAGCGCTGAAAAACGTTCCACCTGAACCCGGTGCAGGGAAACGGCCAGAAAAGCCGCCCCCGCCGTGAAGATCAACGACATAAGCGCCAACCTCCAGCTATCGGTTATTTTCTGCCCACAAGATTCCATGTTCCTCTTTCGTCGGCTTCACTACTCCGGCGAGACGGTCGGCAAACCCGCAAAAAACGAACACCGCCAGACCGGCCAATATGCCGGAAGGCAGCGCGTACCCAAAAATCGTAAGTGTGCTCAACTCGAAAACGGGCCTCACCGCGCCCGACCAGACAATTGTCCACGCCATCTGCGCTGAAGCGGCAACCGCCGTCAGCAACATGCCGTGCAGCCAAGACGCCTCCAAAAAAACACGCTGCATCAGCCTGACCGCGCCATATGCCAACAGCAGAAAGGCCGCTGTGCAAAGCAGTGGCAGACCGCCCAGAGCGTCGGTCAAGACACCGGCCCAGACCGTGATCGGCAGCGCTACCCAGACCGGCCGGGTCAGCATGGCGTAAAGCGCCACCGCGGTCAGAAAAACCGGTTTGACCGGCAGCACAGGCAAGACCGGCGCCAAGTCCTGCGCCACTGCCGCGGCCAGTAGCGAAACGCCAAACACAGGGATGTTCATGTCAACGCGCATGATCCCCCCTGCTCACAGAGAGAATAAACACCTCGTCCGCGGAGGCGAGGTCGGCGGCCGGCATTATTTCCGCTTCGCGCGCAAGCCCATTCCGCTCCATGCTGCTTTCCAGCAGATAGCCGACGGTCAGCCCTCTCGGGAAGGCCTGTCCCAGCCCCGAAGTCACAACACGGGTGCGGGGGGGCGGCTCGAAATCACGCTCCAGATAGCGCAGCCGCAAAGGCTCGATGACATACAGCAGCGTCAATTGCGGATCCGCGGCAGGCCGTGTGCCGCCCCCGTAGAGTATGCCGCGCACAGCCCCGACCTCCGCGCCGGGAGTCTCCAGCTCACACGAGACGCGGCTGTTGGGGTCTGTTATGAGCATCACCTCGCTGGTGTGCGGAGAGATGTCGGCGACCCTCCCCACCACTCCGTCAGGCACCACGACCGGATCACCTTTACGCACACCGTGCAGTGAACCCTTGGCCACGCGCATGCTCTGCCAGACCGCGATCGTGCCGCCGCGCGACAACACCGGCGCGGCGATCCAACGGCAATCGACGGCGGGCGTGAAATCCAGAACAGAGCGCAGCCGGGCCACATCCGCCTCGAGCGCCTCGTTTTCAGCGGCTAAAATACGCAAACGCGACACGTCGCGCTCAAGCATAGCATTACGAGACGCGTGGCTGACGCGGTTAAAGACGGCCTTGACGCGAACCCCTACGGTTCGGTCAAACCACACTTTGGCGTTTTCGTACGGATAAACAGCCTCGCGCGCGAAATCGCGCACACCGGCTTGCCAGCTTGCCAATGCCGCCAGCGTCAACACGAATAGCCATATCCAAAATTTCGCTTGCTTCACTCTGGCCGCTCCCCCATTCTACTGGGCAGGCAGTGACCAGAAAGCATCCGTGAAAAAGATCACCGGCCCATTTTCGATTTGGCCAGAAAATTCAGCTCGTTAAGCACAACACCAGTGCCCTCTGCGACCGCGCTGAGCGGATCGTCGGCCAGCGTCACGGGCAAGCCCGTTTGCGACGCCACCAGCTTGTCCAACCCGCACAGCATCGCGCCACCTCCCGCCAGAATCAGGCCCCTGTCGACCAGATCGGCCGACAGTTCCGGCGGACACTTCTCAAGCGTGATCCTGATAGCGTCAACGATCGAGGAAACAGGCTCCTGCAAAGCATCGCGTATTTCCTCCGAAGTAACCGTCAGTGTCTTGGGGAGCCCGGCCACCAGATCACGGCCCTTGACTTCCAAAGTTCTCTCCTCACTCAACGGGTACGCTGAACCAATTGTGATTTTAATCTCCTCCGCGGTCCGCTCTCCAATCATCAGATTGTAAACTCTCCGCATATACTGGACAATGCATTCGTCCATGGCGTCGCCGCCAACGCGGACACTCCGCGCGTACACTATGCCGGCCAGCGAGATCAACGCCACCTCGCATGTGCCGCCGCCAATATCGACGATCATGTTTCCGGCCGGCTCTGAAACAGGAAGCCCGACACCGATGGCCGCCGCCATCGGCTCTTCAATCAGAAAGACTTCCCTGGCACCCGCATGCCGCGCAGACTCCTGCACAGCGCGTTTCTCAACTTCCGTTATGTCGCTGGGAACCGCCACGATAATGCGCGGTTTGACAAGTTTCGTGGAATGCACTTTCCGTATGAAATAACGGATCATCGCCTCCGTAATATCGAAATCGGCTATCACTCCGGACTTCATCGGACGGATGGCCACAATGTTACCGGGAGTGCGGCCCAACATGCGCTTAGCCTCCTCGCCGACCGCCAGAATCCGTTTAGTTCCCTCCTGTATGGCCACAACAGAAGGCTCGCGGATAACTATACCGCGATCTTTCACATACACCAAAGTGTTCGCGGTACCGAGATCGATCCCGATATCGCTTGAGAAAAAGGCCAAAAGTTTATTAAACATCACGCGTTCTTTCCCGTAGGATAAACGTTATTTCTGCACTAAAAATCGCAGAGTTTTAAGTTTCCATTATAATCAGCGGCGGGTCAAGCCCTAAAACCGGGTTTTTTCATTTCGGCCGCACAGCCGGAAGTCGTCATTTTAACAGACGGTCAAAACGCACGGAAGCCGCATCCCATGCCGCCGTGTTCCGCGGTTGGACAACGCTGATCGGAAAAGCGGATTTGATCAGCGGCATCGCATGCTTGAGGTCAGGCAGAACCCCCGCTCCGACCGCCTGAACCATCAGGTTGCCCACTGCGGTAGCCTCTTTAGGCCCGGCCACCACCGGCACACCCACGGAGTCTGCCGTGAACTGGTTGAGCAGAGCGTTGTTGCTGCCGCCGCCGACGATATGCACTACCTCGGTCTCCGTGCCTGTCACGCGGTTGATATTCTCGTTCACATAGCGGTATTTCAAGGCCAGGCTTTCGTATACGCAACGCAGGATCGTCCCGCGGTCTGCCGGCTCTGCCTGCCCGGTCTCCGCGATGAACGAACGAATCGCCTGTTCCATGTTGGCCGGATTGTAGAAGCGCTGGTCGTCAGGATCGATGAAAGCCGAGAAGGCAGGCGCGGCAGGCGTGACGGTATCGACCTCTTTCCACCCCATGCGCTTTCCGTCGGCAATCTCCCACACGCGCAAAAGCTCCTGCACGATCCATGTGCCCATGCAGTTGCGCAGGAAACGCGTGTTTCCGATACCGCCCTCGTTGCTCAAGCCGAGAGCCATCGCCTCCGGCGAGGTCAGCGGCTTCTTGATCAACTTGCCCACCAGCGACCATGTGCCCGAGCTGATGATCAGCGCTTTCTTGGCGTTCTTGACCGGCGCGGCCGCGAAGGCACTGGCCGTATCGTGCGAGCCCACCGCTATCAGGTCAACCTCGTTTAGCCCGCATTGGGCCGCCAGCCCCGGATGCAATCGCCCGATCTTGGTGCCGGGCTTGACGATCTCCGGCATCAGGCGCTTGGGTATCCCCAGCGCCTTGAGCATCTCCGCGCTCCACTTGCCCCTTTTGGCGTCCATCATCTGGGTCACGCTGGCGAACGTCGAGTCCACCGCCTTGCATCCGCCCAGATAGTAATAGAACAGCGCAGGTATCGGCAAATATACCTTGGCCAACTTCAACAGCTCCGGCCTGCGCGTAGCCACCCACAACAACTGGTTGGACTGGTTGAACGGCTGGAAATGATTGCCGGTGATGGCGTAAACCCGCTCCGCGTCGATGCGGGCCTTGACCTCGTCGCACATGGTGTCGAGCCGATGGTCGCGATAACAATACACCTTGCCGACCACATCGCCGTCCTGCGTCAAAAGATGGCCGTCAGCACCCCATGTGTCGATGCCGATGCCGTCCAGGCGCCCCCCGTACTGCCGCCGCGCGGCCTGCAGGCCCTTGACGATGTTCTGGTAGATATAGGTGTCGTCCCAATAGGTGCGCTCCGTGACCTCGCCATCGCGGTCAGGTATGAAATACCCTACCCCCTCGTGCGCGAAACGGTGCACTTCTTCCATGCGGAACGTGCCGTCACCGAAAAATCCCACGAAACATTTGCCGCCAGAAGCCCCCAAGTCCACCGCGAACAACTTTTTCTCCGACATAAAACCTCCAAAAGGATCTTAACCTAAAAATTAAAAGCGATTCAAAATCGTCAGAGGTATAATAGCATAATCAGCCGATCCGGCCTAGCCGTAAAAAAAGCTTCTTACGCTTTCTCCACCCGGACCGCCTCGACCGGCAGGCGCGCGGGCGTTCCCAGCACCGCCGCGCACTCGCCCACCATGACCGCCGAGCGGATGGATTCGTAAACATAGGCCTTGCCTTCTGTCACCGCCTCAACCAGCCCCTTACCGCACGCCAGCGCGGCGGTTATGGCCGCGCTAAGCGAACAGCCAGTGCCGTGCGTCGAGAGCGGGCTATCAAGACGCGGCGTCGAGAAACGGTACAGCCGCTCGCCGTCATACAGCAAGTCCGCAGCCGCCGCTCCGCCCCTGTGCCCGCCCTTCACCAGCACCGCGCAGCCGAACTTGTCCGCCAAATCACATGCCGCCATTGCCACATCTTCATCATCATCCAGACCCAGCGTCTTGCCGGACAACACCCGGGTCTCCGGCAGATTGGGCGTGATCAGGTCAGCCAGCGGCAGCAAACTCCGCTTGAGCGTCTCGACCGCGTCGTCCCGCAGCAGCCGCGCACCGCTGCTGGCAACCATCACCGGATCAAAAACTTTAACGATGCGGCCGTGCGGCATCAGCCTCCCTGCCACAGCCTCGATCACCGCGGACTCGGCCAGCATGCCGGTCTTGAGAGCGCCGACAGCATACGCCTCGAGCACCGCGTCGAGCTGATCCTCAACGAACGACGCCTCCGGCACCAGCGCCGAACGCACTCTGAAAGGATTTTGCGCGGTCAACGCCGCCAGAACCGTGCAGCCGTGCACCCCGAAAAAATGGAACGCCCGCAGGTCAGCCTGTATTCCGGCATTGCCTCCGCTGTCGCTGCCCGCGACCGTCAGCGCCACAGTCTGCCGCATCGTCCCCTGCCCTATGTGTTCGTCAACCATATCTGACCAAACTTTTAGACGGAACACTTACGGCGCCCGCGGACAAGCGCGGACGGCATCAGTGATTACGACCTGACAAGCGGCAGTTTATTGCGCCACAGAGGCTGAAAAGATTTTCGCTCCCGCGGCATAACAAAGGGCGAATACCGCAGGCGAACTTTAAACTAACGCGGCGCGCGCCTTCTCGATCAGCGTCTTGAATCCGTCGGCATCATGGATCGCCATCTCGGAAAGCATTTTGCGGTTGATCTCGACGTTAGCCTTGGTCAGCCCCTCGATGAAACGGCTGTAGGTCATACCCTCGCTGCGTACCGCGGCATTGATCCGGGAGATCCACAGACGCCGGAAATCGCGCTTGCGCAACTTGCGGTGGATCGTGGCCAGCCGCTGAGCGCGGTCGACAGCCTCGGTGGCTTGACGGAAAAGCTTGCTGCGCGGACCGCGGAAACCCTTGGCGAGTTCCAGCCGCCGCCGACGACGCTCTCGTGATGCTGGTGCGTTTGTCGCTCTAGACATAAAATAATCTCCCGGTTAGTTACCCTGCAACATGCGTTCAGCGGTCTTGTTAAAAACCTCTTTCGCGACAACAGTACCACGGAGATTGCGTTTGCGTCCGCGCGGCTTGTAACCGTTAAGGTGGGATTTACCACCCTGAGTGCGCAAAACTTTTCCCGTGGCCGACATTTTAAGCCGCTTCGTGGCGGCCTTCTTGGTCTTCATCTTAGGCATGATCACCTCTTTTGTTGTTGAAGCCTGAACCCGCAGGGCAGTCAGCCATGATAGCCCGTACAGGAACACACCTTTTCCCCGAATGAAAAAAGAGAGTTGTTTTTTAACAAAACCAGCCCCGCAAGTCTAGCCGAAAAATATAATTTTCAGCATGACGCGAACAAGCCGGCCCCCGGGGCTCCGGGCAAAAATGAGAGGGTAACTTCGGTGTGTGAGTGTGTGGGTGGGTGAGGTAGGGACGCATCCCCGAGGCGTCCGCGGCGGTTTCGGGGAAACCGCCCTACCGTTAGTGTGACAAAATGGCCAAGTTATAGGTAAGGCTTTTTCAGAATAGAACCTTAACCCCCGCCGCCATCCGCAGCAAATGCGTTGCGCCTCATTGCGCCTGATCCTGCTTCACGATCCCAAGCGCGGCGAAACGCTTGGCGTAGGCCTTGTACTCCGCGGCGGTGAGCGGTTCGAAGGGCTTGCGGAAGCAGCCGCAGTCGAGCCCGATGAATTTCATCATCGCCTTGCGGTAAGACCAGTTGTCGGACTCGACCATTAGCTCGACCACCCGGTTCGCCTCATCCTGCCATTTCGCCGCGGTCTTGAGATCACCTTTCGCCGCGAACTTGCATATGTTCACAAAGTGCTTCGGAATAATGTTGTAGGTCGTCCCGATGCCGCCGGAGAAGACATTGTCGAGCGCGAGTCCGCACAGGAGCTGCTCGTCGCAGCCTGCGAACCAAATCCTCTCCTTGCCGACTTTACGCTTGAGGCACTGCGCGGCGAAATAGTCGCGGCCCGTGTACTTGATGCCCTTCACATTCTTGAGGTCGAAGAATCGTATGTCTCGTCCAGGGACAAGCGCCGCACCCATCGAATAGACCATGAACGGCAGATCTGTTGCCGCGGTGATGGTCTTGTAGTGATAATACGCCGCCTCAAACGAGTTGCGGTAAAGCTGCGGGGTGATAGACGAAATCCAGTCGATGCCGACCTTGGCGGCGTGCTGCGCGAGCACAACTGAATCATCCGTGCAGTTCGCGCCGACATGCGCGATCAGTTTGCAACGTCCCTTCGCGGCCTTGACCGCGGTCTCCATGACGAGCTTGCGCTCCTCAAGCGAGAGGAGCCACCACTCACCCGTCGTGCCCGTTAGATAAAAGCCGTTAAGACCGTTCTTGATGCCGTAGTTGATGATCTTCCCGATCATCTCCGGATTGACACGACCCTTGGCATCATAAGGCGTGAAGAGCGCGGCATACGCGCCGTTCATTCCCGTTAAGTGCTTTTCTGTTAACTTTGTGTTCACCCTAATGTCTCCAAAATTTTTACAGATTCTACCACAAAGACGCCGTGTTGCGCATTAATCAGAAAACTTGTGTCGGCATAAACTACCATCGGCTATTCTCACGCTCTTCCAAAACCGCATTGGGTATAATCCTGTCCCAAAAAATGGCATTGGCGCGCGCCGCGAAGTCCGGCATCTTAAAATCCGCCGGCGGCGCGGCCGGTCGCAGTGGGCATAGCCTGGCCACGGGTTTCAAGCGTTTCAAGACCGTCACCTCCTCGCCCTCGGCGACCCATGCGAGCACGGCCCCCAGATCATGCCGCATCTGACGTATGGTGGCTGTTCTCATGTGACACATTATGTGACACATTCGGTCTAAAGTCAACCGCCAAGGGCGGGGTGCGATTTTTCGTCATTGCCGCCGTGCGGAAGGACAAAATAAACGGGCAAAGCCATGTCAAACGCGGTCGTTGACACCAACATTCTGGTTTCGGGTTTGTGGAATCCGTCCGGCGCGCCGGGGATGGTGCTGTCGATGATTCTATCCGGACGGCTCACGGTCTGGTACACGGGCGTCATTCTGTGCGGGTACGCGGATGTGCTGCACCGCAAAGAATTCCCGTTCGCGAAAGCCGACGTGGATGCGTTGTTGGGATTTCTCCAGAAGATAGGCATCGCCGCGACTTTCACGGCGAGTACCGTGCCGTTCGCGGATG
>JAQWAM010000046.1 GCA_028707675.1 Kiritimatiellia bacterium
TCAGCCACAGGATGGATTCTCTCGCGATCACGTGCCGGGGTAACGTCAATATGATTTTCGATTTGCGCCTCCTGCCCCTTTGACACAGGAACAGGCAAACCGCTAATCACCTGTCCTATGCCAACATAAGGTTTTAAATTCAGCAACGGCGCCTCATCAGGGCATTCAACATGCGTTGGAGGTGGGAATGAAAAACCGTTAGTGCCCGGTGTTGCAACAATAAAAACCCGTTCGCGTAATTGCGGCACACCGTAATCAGCGGCCCGCAAAACAGTCCATTTGACACAATACCCCAGCTCTTCAAGTTGGCTCGAAAACTTCTTGAAAACGCCGCCAATCTCTCCTTTTTCATCAGGTGCGCTTAACAATCCTTTGACTTGCTCCAAAAGCAAAGCCTTGGGGCGCAACACCCGTGCAAATCGGATCATTTCAAATAATAACATTCCGCGCTCATCTGCCAATGATTTACGTTTACCTATCAGCGAGAAAGCTTGGCAAGGCGGACCACCGTGCAACAGATCAATGCCGGGTTCGCAAATGGACAAAGGGTCAACAGTACGGATATCGGCTTCTATGATTTTTGTCTCCGCATGTTGACGCGCAGCGTTAAAACAGAGGGTTAACGCGGCATTATGATCAGATTCTACACATGCCAGATTATGAAACCCGGCTAGTTCGACACCGACATCCATGCCGCCGCCGCCACTGAACAAAGAAACAGCTATCGGTTTCCTCCTGCCATAATCAGCGGCAGCCTCCTTAACCATCCGCGGGCGTTTCTTTTTTGCTTTTTTAGATCGGTTCATAAGTACACTCCATCTCCATCGAAACAGCAAGCATTATTGCGCATGCGGATTTTATCCACATACAAACGACGCAAGCTCTTCGCCACAGCGCGAGCAACATGCCAAGCCAGAACCGGCGGCACCGCGTTCCCTATCTGCCGTTCGGTCTCCCGGATTCCGGAAACGAAGCGGAAGCTGTCAGGGAAAGATTGTATCCGCGCCGCCTCGCGCATGGAAATCCGCCGGGGCAGCGAATAATGAAACTGTATGTTTCCGTGGCATTCGGCGCGTATAGTATACCCAGGTCGGTCCGCAATCAGGTGTCGGTTGCCTTGTTCTCCACTGACTTTGGCGCCGCTCCAAATGTGCGAGAACGCCTTGTCTGCGTTACGCTCTTCCAAATCGCAAATAGCCTCTTTGGCTGTCACCGGTTTTTCGCTCACCGGCAAAGGTGGCGTAAATTCAGGCATGTCCTGTCGCGTGCCTACGATAAACACGCGATCTCGGGTTTGAGGAACCCCGAAATCTTCCGCATGATAAAGCCGGTAATTAACGCGGTAACCAAGCCCGTTGAAGTCATCCAGAATCTTCTGCAGCGAATAGGCGTGTTGCTTCATCAATAACCCGCCGACGTTCTCGGCCACGAACGCCTTGGGCCGGAGTTTCCTGACCGCCTCTACAATGGCCGTATACAAACTGCTGCGTTTTCCTCTTATACCCCGCATTTTGCCGTTAATCGAAATGTCTTGGCATGGAAAGCCTCCGATAATCACATCCGCGACGGAAGGCATATTTGTCGAAACGTCTTTGATGTCGCCCTCAACAATATGGTGTCCCAGATTATTCCGGTAAGTAGCGCAAGCAGCCGGATTAATCTCGTTGGCCCAGATAATTTCGAACCCGTTGCGCGGATAATGTTTGCCAAGAAAATCAAATCCGCCCAAGAACCCTAGATCCATACCGCCGCAACCCGAGAAAAGCGACACGACCTTAGACCGTACCGCCGTATCCGGGCATCCCGCCACGCGCCCGCCGGACATAGCCATGCGACGGAGAGAACTTTTGATTCTCAACTGCTTCTCCATTCGAGGCATCGCTAATGTCGTCACGTCAGCTCCAATCACATTACAACATCCCGCATCAATAAGCCCCTCTTAAGCTCCGCCGCGCATCCCGCATACGCCGGGTCGATCTCGACCGGCATGGAGTCCGGCACCGCCACGCCCGCCGCCAGCAGCCAGCGCCGCCATTTGGCCTGCAGGGCGAGCCCGCATGTCTCCGGCGAATTCACGCCCTCAGCGTTCTTGACCGGCGAAAACTCCTCCGCGCGGTCAAACGCCAGATTAACAACGGTCCTGGCGTCCGGCAGGATGTCGAAAATGAATTTTTCGAATTTGTAACCGTTGGGCGCGGCAGGCTTGATCGTTAAGCCGTCGTCCGCGCAGAACGGTATCTTCTTGTGCGCCACATGCAGCGGCATGTCCTTGCGCGCGGCGCGCTTGAGGAAACCCAGCGAGAACACGTGGATCGCGGGACTGCCGTACTTGAAGCGGGCGGCCTGCGCAGGCGTCAGCTCGGAGTATTCGATCAGGCCGTAACGCCCGCCGCCGAGGCGCGTCACCGCGCCCATCGTCTCCGACGGCGAATTCTTGCGGCAGAGTTTCAGCGCCATGTCGGCGCGGCCGAGCGCGTGCAGCCCGATGAAAGCGGGGTCGGCGATGTCCACCAGCGGGTTGTCCACCTGAAAATAGAACACGCTGCGAATGCCCCGCGCGGCCATATCCTTCAAACAACCGTTCTTCACCAGCGCGCGCAGGGTGCCGCCGTGCCCGTCAGGGCTGACGAAAATCCGGCCCGGCGCCTCGAGGATCAGACGGCCGCTCTCGTCCAGCGCGGGCCACACGCCCTGCTTGAAGAAAATCACATCGGCAGGATCGAGCCCGAAATATCCGTGTTCGGCGAAACACGCGCGCGTCGCGGCGTCGTTCACCTCGCTGGTCATGATGTAGAACGGCACCGGCCGGCCGTAGACGCGCTTCAGCCGCAGAATCTTGCGCGCGTGGAAATAGAATAGCGGCATCCCCGACAGCGGGCCGATCTTGAAGGCGCCTTTGGGGCCGTCATAGCCCAGGCGCGAACCCTGGCCGCCCGCCACCAGCAGCGCCGCCACGCGCCCTTTGCGCAGCAGCGTCTCGCCGGCCGCGAAAGCCTCGGAATGGCGCCCGCGCGTCCAGCGCGTCACCGCCGCGGGACGCGGCACGGGCCGGGACGCGCCGGCCTTGCCCTCCAGAGTCTGCCGCATGCGCGCCACATCCTTGAAATCAATCTCCGCGACCTGCCGCAGCAAAGCGCCGCGCGCCGCCCTGTCCAGCCGCCCCCAGAAGCGCAGAACATGCGCCTGCCCGTTCTGCTCCAAAACCATCTTCGCCTGTTCAATCGTCATTCCCATGCTCTCTCATCCTTGTGCATTTGTGGTTTCGAACGCCAGCCCAAGCACCCCCGCGACATGCGACAGGTATCGACAGGTGGCGGCAGCCTCAAAAAACCTTCGTGTCCTTCGTGCCTTCGTGTGAAAAACCCCGATCCGCGCCATCCGTGTCAATCAGTGTCCATCCGTGGTTCTAGTCTCATGTAGCGGGCTTCGCCCGCGACTACGCCTTCGTCGCGTTGTGTTTCAGATACGCCTCGATGAACGGCTGGATGTGCCCGTCCATCACCGCCTGCACATTGGAGGTCTGCTCGTCCGTGCGGTGGTCTTTGACCATCGTGTACGGCTGGAAAACGTACGAGCGGATCTGGCTGCCCCAAGCGATCTCGCCCTTATCGCCGTAGAAGCGCTCCATCTCCTTGCGCTTCTTGTCCTCGTAATACTCGTAAATCTTGGCCTTCAGGATGCTCATGGCCTTGGAGCGGTTCTTGTGCTGCGAACGCTCGGACTGCACAGCCACGACTATACCGGTCGGCATGTGCGTCAGCCGTATCGCCGAATCGGTCTTGTTCACATGCTGGCCGCCCGCACCGCCGGATCGGTAGGTGTCCACCCGCAGATCCTCGTCCTTGATCTCGACCTCGATCTCGTCAGACAGCTCCGCCACCACGTCCATCGAGCTGAACGAGGTGTGCCGCCGCTTGTTTGCGTCGAAAGGGCTGATCCGCACCAGGCGGTGAACGCCGCGCTCCGCCTTCAGGTAGCCGTAGGCGTAGGCCCCGCTCACCAGGAACGTCACCGACTTGATCCCCGCCTCCTCGCCCGGCTGCGTGTCCAGCACCTCGATCTCGAACCCGTTGTCCTCGCAGTACATCCGGTACATGCGGAACAGCATTTCGGCCCAGTCGCAGGACTCTGTGCCGCCCGCGCCGGAGTGCAGCGTCAGGTAGGCGTTGCAGGCGTCCAGCTTCCCGCCCAGCAGCGACTGCAGACGCAATCTCGAGACCATGCCGTCAGCCTTGTCGAACATTTGGCAAGCGTCGGACAAAGCCTGCTGACGCGAGGCCTCGTCATCCTCCGCTTCCGCCAGTTCCACCATCAGCGCCGCGTCATCCAGCAGCCGCGACAGCTCGTCGTACGGCTTCACGAAGGCCCGCTGCGCGTTGGTCTTGGCGATGGTCTCCTTGGCCGCGTTCTGGGCGTTCCAGAAATCCGGCCGGGCCGCCTCCTCCTCCAGACTCTCCAGCATCTCGCGCCGTTTATCGATATCCAGATAACCGCGCATCTCCGCCAGCCCGCCGCAAAGAGCGTCCAATCTGCCTTTGATCTCTTCAACTTCAATCACTTCGCACCCGCCTTAAATAGAAAGAGTGTCTATTATGGCAACTCCCCCCGCATTACCGCAAGCTTCCTTATGAAACAGCCGATATAGGGTGCGATTTTCATTGCGCCGCACCGAGGATTCAGGAGTCTGGGTTCAGGGTTCATGGTCAGGGGTCCTTCAGCGGCTCGCGGGGACGCTCGCCCCCCAGAGTCCCGGGTTCTGAGTCCTGAGTCCCGGGTCCTGAGTCCTGACGCCTTTGTTCCTGCGATTCACCCGCGTGAACCGCGCGCTGGCGGAGCGGGCGCTTGCAGTGTCAGCCCCCTGACGTTAATATCATGTCATGAATAGCGGAAAAGAAGGCGGCAGGGCGCCGAAAGAGATGCTGGCGCGTTTGAAAGAGAACCTCTCCACGGTCATCCGCGGCAAAAGCGAGGCGATCGACCAGCTCTTGACGGCCATGCTCGCCGACGGCCACGCGCTCATTGACGACGTGCCCGGCACCGGCAAAACCACCTTGGCCAAGGCCCTCGCGGTCTCGCTCTCCGCGCGCTTCTCGCGCATCCAGTTCACACCGGACCTGCTGCCGACCGATATCGTCGGCGGCATGATCTACTCCGCCGCCAACGGCAGCTTCACCTTCCGGCCAGGCCCGGTCTTCGCCAACATCGTGCTGGCGGACGAGATCAACCGCGCCTCGCCGCGCACGCAGTCGGCCCTGCTGGAAGCCATGGCCGAACGCCAGGTGACCACCGAGGGCGCCTCGCGCGCCCTGCCGCGCCCGTTCTTGGTCATCGCCACGCAGAACCCGGTCGAGTACAACGGCACTTACCCGCTGCCGGAAGCGCAACTTGACCGCTTCTGCCTGCGCCTTTCCATCGGCTATCCGCGCCACAACCACGAGTTGCAAATGCTGAACGACCAGATCCGCTCTCAGCCGCTGGACAAGCTGCGGCCGGTCATGGACACCGACGCGCTGGCCCGCCTGCAGGCCGAGGTGCGCGAGGTCGGTGTCGAGCCCTCCGTACTGGACTACATCGTGCGCCTGGTCGAAAGGACGCGCCACAACCCCCGTTTGCGCCTGGGCGTCAGCCCGCGCGGTTCGCTCGACCTGCGGCGCTGCGCACAGGCGGCGGCTTACATGGCCGGCCGCGACAGTGTGCGCCCGGATGACGTGCAGTTCCAGGCGGCGCCGGTGCTCGCCCACCGCGTTGTGATCGACATCAAGGCGCGGCACGGCGGACTGACCGGCGAGGCGGTGATCGCCGAGGCGCTGCGCGCGGAGCCGGTTCCAGCATGACCGCCCGGCCCAGACTGGCGACACGCGTCTGGCGCCGTCTGCGCAACCCGCCTATCGGCTACCAGCATGGACGGCGCGGCCGCCTGGCGCGCAAATTCCCGATGGTATCCTGGGTTTATTACGCCGTCACGGCTTATACGACCCCGCGCCTCTTCATCTTGGGGCTGATCGGCATCGGCCCGACGCTGCTGCTGATGCTGGTGGGTTTCGAAAGCCGCATCCTGACGCTCGGCTACGCGTTGGCCGGCTGGATGCTTGCGTGCGCCGCGGCCGGTCTGATCTGGCGCCCGAAACTCGATGTCACCGCAACCATGCCCGTGCGCGTCGAGTGCGGCAGCCGCTTCGAAACCCGCTACCAGGCGCGCAATATCGGACGCTTCTGCGCCCGGGACTTGTCCATCGACACGCTGGTGTATTCCGACTGGCTGAGCATGCGGCGCGGACGCGCGCATCTGACGGTGCTGCCTCCCGGCGTTACAGAGAGCGTAGCTGCCTCCAGCCACGCTCTGGCGCGCGGCGTATACACCCTGCCCGCCTTGCGCTATGATTCATCTTTCCCCTGCGGCTTCTGGCGCTGGGGCCGCACCGCGTCACACGAGCGTTTCATCTCGGTATACCCTCGCTATACCCGCCTGCTGTCCTTTGACATACCGCTCGGCAACCGCCACAAACAAGATCTCTCGTCCGCCCGCGACATGGCGCGCGAGGCCCTCGAGTTCCACGGCTGCCGCGAGTTCCGTGAGGGCGATGCCCTGCGTCATGTCCACCCGCGCTCTTCCGCGCGACTGGGCGCGCCGGTCGTCAAGGAGTTCCAGTCCGAAGGACGTTCGCGCACCGCCATCCTCATTGACACCCGCGAAACCGCCCGCTTCCCAAGACGCGGCGCCGGTTTCCGGCACGAGACCCCGGTCGAGGCCGCCCTGTCCCTGGCCGCTGCCGTCACCGACGCCCTCTCATCGACCGACCGCGTGCTGGAGCTGCTCGTGGCAGGCCCGCAGGTCTACCGCTTTGTCACCGCCGGGCGCGTCGGCTATCTCGAAGAGGCGCTCGATCTGCTGGCCGCCGTGGACCCCTGCCGCGACGATCCGCTCGACCGCCTGGAGCCCTTGCTGTTCGAGGAAATCCGCGCCCTGCAGAGCGTCTTGCTGATCCTGACCGGCTGGGACCGACGCCGTTCGGAACTCGTGAGGAACCTTTCCGTCTGGGAAACCGGGCTTAAGGTCGTGCTGATCACGCCCAAACTTGACATGATCGCGGACCTGCCTGCCGAGGTCATACGCCTGACCGCCAAGTCTATCCTGCGCGGGGAGGTGCTCACCTTATGAGCAGTATTCCCGAAACTCCCGCTCGTCAGCCGCGCAAGGCCGGCTCCTTCTCCGACACACCGCCGCGCAGCCGCTGGCCGGTGCTGCTATGCGCGGTTTTCCTGATGTGGTGCGCCTGGTGGTACTGCCGCGAGGACAGCCAAGGGCTGCTCTATTTCACCTGCGTCGTCGCCGCGCTGGCGGCCTTCCGCCCCCGCCCTTTGCCGTCGACGCCCCGCTGGGTCGTCTGGAGCGGCATCGCGCTGACCGTGCTCTGCCTCGCCGCCAATGTCTCGCGGCTTATGCCGCCTGACAACGCGCCCGAGGAAAGCCGCGCTCTGGACCGCATCATCACCGCGGCGTATGCCATGGGTCTGACCGCACTCTTGTTCCGCCCGTCCGTACACACCGTTTCCCTGGCGGCGATCGGCGGCCTGCCGATGTCTATGATGGTCCTGGCGCGCTCTTATCTGGATTTGGGTGCAATCGGCTCTCACGGGACTTTGCTGGTGTGGGGCATGGTCGTCTTGCTGACCGCCGCCGACCTGGCGCAGCGCCTGACCGCGCCGCGCGCAGCGGAAATTTTAGCCCCCGGCTTCAAGGAGCTGGCTTGGCGCGCGATCTGCATGATTATCGTCGCGGCTCTCGCGTTCACCCTGCGGGAGCCGGTGGAACGAGCCGCTAAAGCGGCCCAGAAACGCATCTTCGGTTTCGTCATGTATGCCGACCGCCGCCACCGCCACCGGCACACCGACCTGATGCTGACAGCCAAGACCTCAAAGAATTTCGGCAGCCGCATGCGCATGATCATGCTG
>JAQWAM010000047.1 GCA_028707675.1 Kiritimatiellia bacterium
CCGCGCCTGTTTGGCGCAGGTTTCGAAAGAACCAATGTTTACGGGCCTTTGCCCGAGACAAACTAGAGGATGCGGGATCGAGCCTACAGGCGTAACGACGGAGAGGAGTTGGGAGATGAGCGAAAAAAAATCCGGCTTTAACACATTGGCGCTGCACGCGGGGCAGGTTCCTGATCCTGTTACCGGGTCGCGCTCGGTGCCGCTTTACCAGACGGCGGCGTACGTGTTCAAAAATTCCGAGCACGCCGCCAATCTTTTCGCCTTGAAAGAGTTCGGCAACATTTACACGCGCCTGATGAATCCCACGACCGATGTTTTTGAGAAGCGCATGGCGGCTTTGGAAGGAGGCACAGGGGCTTTGGCGACAGCTTCGGGTATGGCGGCCATCACCTATGCCTTGTTGGCGATCACCCGCTTGGGGGACGAGATCATCGCGGCCGACAACCTTTATGGCGGGACCTATCAGTTGCTCAACCACACCATGGCAAAGCTGGGGCGCAAGGTGGTGTTTGTTGATTCGCGTGATCCGGCGGCGTACGAGCGGGCTCTTAACGACAAGACGCGCGCGGTGTATGTCGAGACGATCGGCAATCCCAAACTCGACGTGCCGGATTTCGAGGCCATCGCCGAGATCGCGCATGGAGCAGGGGTGCCGCTGGTGGTTGACAACACAGTCGGGGTAGGGCTTGTGCGTCCGATCGAGCATGGGGCGGACATAGTGGTGGCGTCGGCCACCAAGTATATCGGCGGGCACGGCACGTCGATCGGCGGGGTGATAGTTGACTCGGGGCGTTTCAGTTGGGACAACGGCAAGTTTCCGGAGTTCACGGAACCCGATCCCAGTTATCACGGAATATCGTATTGGGAAGCGCTGAAAGACGTGCCGGGCACGGGCAATGTGGCGTTCATACTGAAGATACGCCTGACCCTGCTGCGCGACACCGGGGCGGTGTTGAGCCCTTTCAACGCCAGAGAGCTTTTGCTGGGTCTCGAAACCTTGCCGCTGCGGATAACTCGTCATTCACAGAACGCGCTGGAGTTGGCGCAATGGCTTAAGGGGCATCCGACCGTGGCATGGGTCAACTATCCCGGTTTGCCGGACAATCCCAATCATGCCGTTGCGGCCAAATATCTAAAGTCGGGGTTTGGCGGGATATTGGGTTTCGGCATCAAGGGCGGTCGTGAGGCGGGCGTGCGCTTTATCGACAGCGTCAAGCTGCTGTCGCATTTGGCGAACATCGGCGACGCTAAATCTTTGGTGATACATCCGGCCTCGACCACGCACCAGCAGCTTTCGGAAGCGGAGCAAAAGGCGACCGGGGTGACTGCGGATTACGTGCGTTTCTCGGTGGGGCTTGAGGATTTGGAAGACATCAAGGCAGACCTTGACCAGGCTTTGCGGGCCAGTCAGAAGCGCGCCTGACGCATGTGGAGCCGGGAATAAACGAACGGGATAACTTTTGAACCGCTAATCATGCGAATGTTTCGGGTTTATTCGCGGAATCCGCGATATCCGCAGTCAGAAAATTGAAGTTATAGGTAAGGAGTTTGTAAATGAGCATGTTGAAATTTGAGAATCTGGCGCTGTCGATCGGCAAGACCCCGCTGGTCCGGCTGGGCAGGTCGGTGGCCGGGGCCAAAGCGAAAGTTTACGCCAAGCTGGAGGCGCGCAACCCGTCCTATTCCGTTAAGTGCCGTATCGGCACGGCCATGATCCTCGACGCGGAGGAGCGCGGCGCGCTGAAGCCGGGCGGCGAGATCATCGAGCCCACCAGCGGCAACACCGGCATCGCGCTGGCCTCTGTGGCGGCGGCGCGCGGCTACACGCTGACTTTGACGATGCCCGAGACGATGAGTGTCGAGCGGCGGCGGGTGCTGTCGGCCTTGGGAGCGAAACTTGTGTTGACGGTAGGGTCGGAGGGTATGAAAGGCGCGATCAGCAAGGCTGAAGAGATCGTTGCTTCTGATCCGGCGCGTTATTTCATGCCGCAGCAGTTCCAGAACCCGGCCAATCCCGCTGTTCACGAACGCACTACCGGCCCTGAGATATGGCAGGACACGGAAGGCGGCGTGGACGCGGTGGTGGCGGGGGTGGGCACAGGCGGCACGATCACCGGCATCGCGCGCCATATCAAGAACACGCGCGGCAAGCGGATCGTTGCGGTGGCGGTGGAGCCGGCGGAGAGCCCGGTCATCAGCCAGAGGCTGGCTGGCGAGGAGCTAAAGCCCGGCCCGCACAAGATTCAGGGGATCGGCGCGGGGTTCATACCTGAAACGCTGGACATCAAGCTGCTCGACCGGGTGGAGAAGGTCGGCGGGACAGAGGCGGTTGAGTTCGCGCGGCGGCTGGCGCGCGAGGAAGGTTTGCTGGTCGGCATATCATCCGGAGCGGCGGCGCTGGCTGCCGCGCGGCTGGCGATGCTGGACGAGTTTGACGGCAAGACCATTGTGGTGATACTGCCTGACGCGGGCGAGCGTTATCTCTCGACCGCGTTGTTCGAGGGTATCGGCTGACCCGGCTTCGATTCCCGCGCGTGGCGCGGGAAAGCTACGCCGTGGCAAGCCCTGAATGTTCCGGAGCGGCGCCACAAAGTTATGTCGCACCTCCGGGTGTGCTTCAGTTTCACGAAACTGAAGCACACCCCGTACTTCCGCTCTGCGCAAGTCGGGCTTTCGTTCCGCGGCTCTTTTTGATATAAGTGAACCAAAAGCAAGTTGGGGCTTAGATCAAAAAAGAGATGAAATGAGCAAACCGAGATTTTATTTGTTGGCTGCCGTCGGGACCGCTTTCGCGGCGGCCATAGTGTTGTGGGGGCTGAAAGACCGGAGGCCGGTGCTGGTCTGCTTCGGGGACAGCCTGACCTCATGCGGCGGGGAGGGCGGCCATTACAGTCATTGGCTGGCGCGCTTGCTGCCATCGGTGAAAGTCATAGACGCGGGCATCGGCGGCGACACGCTGGACGGCGGGCGCAGACGGTTTGAGAATGACGTGCTGGCGCACCGGCCGGACGTGCTTATCATCGCTCTGGGAGCCAACGATTTCTGGCGTAACATGCGCGAGGTCGAGGTCATGGGGGCTGACCTTGATTTCATGGTGCGCGAAGCCCGCGGCCGAGGCACGCAGGTGGTCATCGCCAGTTGCTTCGGCGACCGTCAGTTCTGGGAAGAGGTCTGTGTCGAGTTTGAGCCTTACCGGTTCGGATTGGCGGCCGGCATCGCCCGGATGGAAAAAGAGATCTGCGGCCGGCATGATTGCGTCTACGTGCCAAACATGCAGGTCGACATCAAGCCCAACCGGCTGCCGCCGTTCTGGGACGAGACCGACCATCCCAACCGTGCCGGCAACGAGCAGGTGGCGTTGCGCCTGCTGCCGGCTGTGAGAGAAGTTTTGCGCCGCTGGCATGCGGAGATTTGAAAGCGCATGGAAGACGCAAGCAGAATACAGAAACGAGGTAAGCATGGCTGAATGGCGTAGTGAATTGAATGGCCTGATGGGGGGGCGCGGCCGGCTGACGCGCGCCGAGCAGGAGAATGCGGAGTTCGAGGATTTCCTTGATGCCGTGGCTCTGCCATCGCTCTCCGAGGTAGCCGAAGAGCTGAGCGGCAAGCACGGGCGCGACGCTCAGGTGCGCCGCGCGCCGGCCTCGGTGACACTGTGCGTGCGCGCCGGCGAAGTTGAAGAGATAACCTTTCGCGTGATGAAGCAGTTCGTGCAGAACGGCATCCTGCCGCGCGCGGAGGTGCGCATCAACCGCGGCACTCGTTTCGTTAAATACGACAGCATGTTCAAGGAAGACCCGCAGAATTATCCGATCACCGATGTGACTGCCGACGAAATTATCGGTTGTTTTATCAGATATTACAAAATGGCGATGAGCAGCGTCCAGTCGGGTGCCGCGGAGTGAGTTTGGCGGGCGTTTGAATGGAAGTCTGTGTTTTAGCGAGCGGCAGCAGAGGCAACAGCATTTACGTGTCGGGCGGCGGGGTGTCTTTGCTGGTGGACGTCGGACTTTCGGCGCGTGAGCTGACGGCGCGTCTTAAAAAAGCCGGCATCGATCCGGCGTCACTGCGGGCGGTCTTGTGTACACACGACCACTCCGACCACTTCAAGGGACTGGAGGTGTTCAGCCGCAGGTATCCGGTCCGGCTGTTCGCCAACGACGGCACGGCGGCGGGCATTGAGCAGTTCTTTCCGGGACGCGCGTTCGACTGGGAAATATTTGAGACCGCCTCCGGTTTCGATATCGGAAGCTTACATATCGAGTCGTTCACAGTGTCGCATGACGCGTCCGATCCGGTCGGTTTTCTTTTCGACGATGGCGTGTCGCGGCTGTGCGTGGTCACTGATTTGGGGCAGTCTTCCACAGTGGTGCGCGACAAGCTCGCGCGCTGTCACTGCGTGATCCTTGAGAGCAACCATGACCCCGACATGCTGATGGCCTCGGATCGCGCCTGGTCTCTGAAGAGCCGCATTGCCGGGCGCAGCGGCCATCTCAGCAACGCCGATGCGGCGGAACTCATAAGCCGGGCGGCCAGTCGTGACCTGCGCACGTTGCTGTTGGCCCATCTGAGCGAAGAGTGCAACACCTGTGCGCTGGCCCTCAACTCCATGCGGGCGGCTTTGCTGCAGGCTGGGCGCGGCGATGTGCGGGTCGAGGTGCTGAGCCAGCGGGAGATCAGCCCGCGTTACGTCGTTTAGTCTTTGCGCGCCGCTGCCTGAGGCTTGCCGCGCCGGCGCGCGACGCTTCCGGCCAACCTGTCTCGGGCGGCATCGAATGCTGCGCCAGCATCGGGCAGATCAAGTTCCGATCGCAACCCAGAGTCGGAACCAGCGGGAAAGCGTGGCGCCGCAGGTCTTTGGCGCCGCCCAGGCGTGAAGGGTGGATCAGGCAGCCGACGCGCTGTCCGGCGCTGTCGATGAAGCCCGCGAAACGGCAGCTTCCGAAAAGGCGTTTCCAGAGCAAAGCGCTGAGCCCTAATGTCAGCGGCGCCAGCCAGCAGGCCAGAAGGTGGTCGATCAGCCCGCCGCGCGCCAGATGCAGGCGCACGAGGTCACGGTAGCGCGGCTGCCTGTCCGGCGGGATCAGACGCGCGGCAGCGGCTGTGTTGGCCGTCAGAAAGTCTGTGACGCGTCCCTGCCGCCAGCGCATGTTCACGCAGCAGCCGCAGCACCCTTGCCTGAAAGTCTGACAGTCCATGACGACAATTATACCGCTTTAAACGGTGTTAACACAACTGGCGAGACGAATGCGGCAGCTTAAACGTTTGACGCTCGAATTATAGGCGCGCAAGATATGTGCAACGGATTACAAATGTAAATTGGTGAACGTTATTTAGTGAATAGAAAGATATAATGAAACCCCATTAACGGAATAAGAACCAACGGAAAGATAAAAATGCATTTTGAAGAGATGAGAGGCGCGTATTCGGCGCTGTTCACGCCGTACACGAAGGACAACCGTATCAACACCGAGATGATCGGCAGGCTGGTGGAACACCAGCTCGCGGGCGGGTTGCGGGGGTTTTTCGTGGGTGGCACCACGGGGGAAAGCATGCTGTTGACGCTGGACGAGCGCAAGCTGGTTCTGGAAACGGTGGTTGCGGCGAACCGCGGCCGCGGCAAGGTCATCGCGCACGTGGGAGCGGTGCGCACCGAGGATTCGGTGGATCTTGCGCGGCACGCGGCGGATTGCGGCGCGGACTGGGTGGCATCGGTGCCGCCGGTCTATTTCGCGCAGACCTTCGAGGGAACGCTGTACCATTACAGTCAGATCGCCGGGGCCTCAGACCTGCCGTTCATGGTCTACGCCTTCCGCACGACGGTCGACCCCGAGCGTGACGCCCGGCTTTTCGAGATCAAGAACTTGAAGGGCATGAAATTCACCAACTCAAACTATTACAGTATCCAGCAACTGCGGCGGCGGCTGGACAAGCCCGCGCTTTTTTTATCAGGGATGGACGAGCTGTTGGTCTGCGCCCTGTCAATGGGGGTTTTCCATGGCGGCATCGGCACTACCTACAACATGCTGCCGCGGCACTTCGCGGAGATCTGTCGGCTGGTGCTGGAGTGTGGCGACGTGGCGGCGGCGCGGCCGCTGCAGCATGAGGCCAACGCGTTGATCGCGCTGGCGCTTAAATACGGCAATATGTCGTACAGCAAAGCCATTATGCGGTTCATGGGGCTGGACTGCGGCTACTGCCGCGCGCCGTTCCCGCCTGTGAGCGAAGAGCAATATGCCGCGTTCGCGGACGAACTGCGCGCGCAGGGGATATTGCAAGAGGGGCAGATTTAATCGTGAACCGCGCCGCGCGCGCGCCAGGCGCGCGGTGTCATGCCGGTTGCGCGTCTGAACTGGTTGGAGAAGTGCTGCGAAGAAGAGAAGCCCAGAGACATGGCGATCGCTGTGATCGTTCGGGACGTCGAGCTTAGCAGACCTTTGGCCTTTTCGATGCGGCACTCCAGCAGGAAGTGTATGGGTGGCAGGCCGGTGACCTGTTTGAACTGGTTGATGAAATGCGTCGGCGACAGCGCGGCCTCGCGGGCGAGGTCGTCGATGCGGCAATCTCTCTCGGGATTCCGGCGCATCCGAGCGATAACGGAGTCCAGCCTTTGGGTTCCGGTAGGCATGTTCCGCGGCGTCGTGCATTCCAGCAGTTCGATCAGCAGGGTTATGCAGGTTTGACGTATGCAGACGTTACGGTAGGCTCCGGGCGTTGATTCGTATTGCTGGAACAGCCGCGTGAAAGCCTGCCTGACATGGCGGGTGTCGGTGGACACTACCGGCGGCAGCGTCATCAGACGCTCGCAGATGGTCTTGGATTCCTGCGGCGGCAGTTTCAGCAGGCCGCGCTTACCGGAAGTTTTGTCCAGTTTCACGTGCATCCAGTAAATGGAGAGGCCGCGCGGTTGGATCGTAAGCCGGTGCGGTATGCCCGGCTGGTTTACATAAATGTTGCCCGGCATGACCGTATGCGTCTGCCCGCCGCTGTTCAGAATTAGGGCGCCCCTCAGGCAGAGGCCGAATTCGAGGACTCCGGGATGCACATGCTCCAGAACCGGGTTGGTCAGGCGGCTGATGCGCGTGAGACCGAGCACCGGAACGCCGGGCGCGCCGTTCTTTTCCAAATCCAGAACGCGCGTATCCGGAGTGTCGGTGTAACGGATAGGCAGTGTGAAAGCCATGATAGTGCCCTAGCCGACCCGGCTTTGCCCCGCGGGCTACGCCGGGGCGAATCACAGCCCCATGTCTTCATTGACCACCAGCACATGGAGGTCGGTTGAAGAGGGTTTGCTGTCGATGATGGTGGTCACGTGGCAGATGCGCTGCGGCGAGTCGCAGTCGGAGCAGAAACCCGAGACCGCGCAGGGGGTCTGCTTGTTCAGGCGCATGGCGTTGGGCGGCGCGGATTTGTCCTTGATGCGCCGGATGGCGGCGCTGATGTCGCCTTCCACGATCTTATTGCGTCCGACGACCACGATCACTTTGGCGGGGCCGTAGATCATGGCAGCGACGCGGTTGCCGTTGCCGTCGATGTTAACCAGACAGCCGTCGAGGGTGACGGCGTTGGTGCCTGTCAGGAAAAGGTCGCAGGTCTGTTGCCGGCGCATGATCTCCTGCCGCTGTTCCGGCGACAGGTTTGGGAACCCGTGGTTTAGGATCTCTTTGCCCTGGCCGGCCAGGTCGGCGGTGAGTTCGATGTCGGCGACGGAGAGCGAGCCGCCGAACCCGACGGTTCGGGCTGTGGCGGCTTGCGTCAGGATGTATTTTGAGGCATCGTCGGCAGTGGCGCAGTAGACAGCGGTGAAATGTTTCCGGTTGAGGTTATCAACCAGTTTCAGGCATTTCTTCTCAGACGTCCATTGGTTCAGCTTTTCGGTTCTGGGCAGCATGGCTGTTTCTCCTTGGGTGGTATACGGTTTG
>JAQWAM010000048.1 GCA_028707675.1 Kiritimatiellia bacterium
ATGGGGGCGGCGGTAGCGCGCTTAAGGGAGATTTGCGGAAAGGCCTATGGAACAAACCTTAGATAACATCCGCAATTTCTGCATCATAGCGCACATCGACCACGGCAAGACCACGCTGTCCGACCGAATTTTGGAGCTGACCAAGACGATTGATTTGCGGAACATGCGCGAGCAGACGCTTGACGCGATGGATTTGGAGCGTGAGCGCGGGATCACGATCAAGTCGCATCCGGTGTCGATGGTGTACACCGCGAAAGACAACAAGACCTATCAGTTGAATCTGATCGACACGCCGGGACATGTGGATTTCGCCTATGAGGTCTCGCGCAGCCTCGGCGCCTGCGAGGGCGCGGTGCTGGTTGTGGACGCGGCGCAGGGGGTAGAAGCCCAGACCGTGGCCAACGCTTATCTGGCGATCGATAACAATCTGGAGGTCATCCCGGTCTTGAACAAGGTGGACCTGCCCGGGGCGGACGTGGATGATGTGACGCATCAGATCGAAGACGTGCTGGGCATCCCCGTCGACTTGCCGCTGCACATCAGCGCCAAGACCGGCGCAGGCGTCGCCGAAGTGCTGGAGGCTGTGGTGGCGATGGTGCCGCCGCCTAAAACGGCAGGACACGACGCGCCGCTGCGCGCCTTGGTTTTCGACTCGGTTTTCGATATCTACCGAGGAGTGATCACCTATGTGCGCGTCGTGGACGGCAGCATCCGAGTGAACGACCAGATCCTTTTCGCCGGCAGCGGCCAGACCACGCAGGTGCGCGAGGTCGGCATTTTCAGCCCGGACCAGAAACCGGTCGAGGTGCTCGCGGCCGGACAGGTAGGTTATCTGGTCGGCACCATCAAGGATCCGGCAGACATCAAGATCGGCGATACGGTGACGACTGCCAAGGACGGCTCCGCGGAAATGTTGCCGGGCTTCAAAGACGTGCGCCCGATGGTGTTCAGCGGCGTGTACCCTGTCAGCACCGACGAGTATGAGAAGGTCCGCGCCGGGTTGGAGAAGCTGCATCTTAACGACTCCGCCTTCACGTTTCATCCGGAAAGCTCGGTGGCGCTGGGGTTCGGTTTCCGCTGCGGTTTTCTGGGGCTGCTGCACATGGAGGTGGTGCTGGAAAGGCTGCGGCGCGAGTTCGACCTTGACATCATCAGCACCCATCCGTCGGTGATCTACAACGTCTTGTTGAGGGATGGCAGTCATGTCGAGATCGACAATCCCGTGCGTCTGCCGGACGTTACCAGCATCGAGCGGATCGAGGAGCCCATGATCAAGGCCACTATCATCTGTCCCAGTTCTTGCATCGGGGACATGATGCGCATCGTGCTGGAGCGGCGCGGCGAGGTCAATGCCACGGAGAGTCTGGACGCGCGCCGCGTGATCCTGACCTGCACGCTGCCGCTGAACGAGGTGCTGATCGATTTCCACGACATGCTCAAGAGCGTCAGTCACGGCTACGCCTCGATGGACTACGACCCGTCCGGTTATCAGGAGAGCGACATCGTCAAGATGGACATTCTGCTCAACGGCGAGGTTGTGGACGCGTTTTCCAATCTGGTGCACCGTGACAAGGCTGTGGCGCGCGGCCGGCAGATGTGCAAGGCGCTGGCCGATACGATCCCGCCGCACATGTTCAAGATACCGGTGCAGGCAGCGATAGGGCGCAACATCATCGCGCGCGAGGACATCCGCGCCTTCCGCAAAGACGTGCTGGCCAAACTTTACGGCGGTGATGTGACGCGCAAGCAGAAGCTGTTGAAGAAGCAGAAGGCCGGCAAGGCGCGCATGAAAGAGTTCGGGCAGGTGAACGTGCCGCAGTCGGCTTTCATCGCCGTGCTGAAGGGCACAGCCACTGACGATTGAGTTATAGGTAAGCAAGCGAAGGTTTGAATATGATGACGTATTTGAAAAGGCGGAAGGTCAGGAAACAGGTCAAGGCTTTGCTCCACAGCGCCAAGACGCTGCGCTGCAGCCGGGAAGACCTTATGAGCGACTCTGATCTGGATTTTCTCGACGAGCATGTGCGGAGCGCGTGTGCGGCATGCCGCGGTTCAGACGTAAACGCTATGGAGGCTGCCGGAACGGAGCTAGATGCCTGCCTCAACAAGCTGAATCCGCCCAAGCCGATGGCGGGTTTTCGCGAGAATTTTGACGTGCTGGTGGTGGCGATCTCCGTGGCCATGGCCTTCCGCGCCTATTTTTATCAGCCGTTCAAAATTCCCACGGGGTCTATGCAGCCGACACTGTACGGCATCCATTCCGAAACGCGGCCGCCGCAAAGCGCGACGCTGCTGGACCGGCAGCCGTTCAAATTCGCCAAGTGGCTGGTGACCGGCGAATCGCTCCATGTCGTGCGCGCAAAAGCCTCGGGCACGGTGCGCTTCATGCCCGGCGACAGCAGCAAGAAGCCGGGGTATGTTCCGGTGGTGGTGGCGGGTGTGCCGCATTATGTGCCCAGTGACGCAGTTGAGACTGACGAGAACCGCCGTCCGCTGCGGCTTAAAAACGGGGTGAGCAACGGCGCGGTGGTGAAGGTCGGCGACTTGCTATGGTGCGGTGCGGTTATCTCGGGCGATTTCGTGTTCGTGAACCGCTGGCTGTGGAATTTCAGGCATCCTCGACGCGGCGAGATCATGGTTTTTTCCACCAACGGCATCACGGCGCTGCAGCAGGGCACACACTACATTAAGCGCATGACCGGGCTGCCGAACGAGGCGATAAGGATCAAGGCGCCGGATCTGATCGTTGACGGGAAGGTCGTCAGGGAGCCGGCGCGGATGGCGCAGATCGCCGGGCGGCAGCCGGTTCGGCCGGGCGGCCCCGCATATTCCGGCTTCAACCCCAGCGGGACGCGCCAGGTTTTTTTGCCGGGCAAGTCGCTGGCGGACGAGAACGACCTTGTGGCATTGAAGTGTGACCAGTATTACGCGATGGGCGACAACTCTTTCAACAGTTTTGACAGCCGTTACTGGGGGCCGGTGCCGGAGCGCAACCTGCTGGGACCCGCCACGGTGGTTTACTGGCCCTTCACCTCGCCGCGCGTAGGCCGGATACGCTAGGACTGGCGTTCAAGGGCGCAGGCGAAGGCGCCGTCGGTATGAGAGCGTGTCGGTATGCGCTCTTCCACGGCCACGCAGGTTGTTTCCGGGTGAGCTTTACGCAGCAGGGTGATCTGGCGGCGGTTTTCCTCGTGTTCCAGGCTGCAAGTCGAATAGACGAGACGTCCGCCGGGAGCCAGCAAAGGCAGCAGGTTTTCGAGCATCTGATACTGTTTGGCGGCCAGTTGCTTCATGCGTTTGGCGGTCCAGCGCCAACGCGCGTCCGGGCGGCGGCGCAGCACGCCGGTGTTGGAGCAAGGCGCGTCCAGCAGGATGCGGTCAAAGACGCCGATTTTTTCTCGCAGGTTTTGCGTTTCATCGGTCAAATCGGCCCTCGCGGCAGTGACCCATGTCTGACGTGTCCGCTCAAGGCTTGCGCGCAGTGTCGCCAGACGGTCGTCATGGAGGTCAAGCGCCACCAGCGCATGGTTTTCGGAGGCCGGAGGCCCCATGCGCCAGGCTATCTGCACCGTTTTGCCGCCGGGCGCGGCGCAGGCATCCAGCACTCGCATGCCAGGGCGCGCGTCCAGCAGGTCGATGCTGGCGGAGGTGGCGGGATCCTGCACGATAAAGGCTCCTTCAGTGTAATCCGGCACATTCTCAACGCGTGTGCCGCGCGGCAGAAGAACGAAAGGCGGATGGTCAGGAGAAGGCGGATAAGCCAAAAAGGTTTCCGCGGGGGTGTTGTTCAATTCGCAGAGCGCGGCGGTCTCGTCCGCGCCGAATCGTCCGAGCCAGCGCGAGATCAGCGCGTCGGGATGCGATAGCCGTATGCCTGGCGGCTGGTTGGCCAGATCGGCCAGCACGGCATCGCGTTGGCGCAGCATGTTGCGCAGCACGCCGTTGACCAGACCGGCGGTTTTCTTCGAAGCCATTTTGGCGGCCTCGACACTCTCGTTAACGGCGGCGTAGTCGGCCACGTCGGGCATGAACAGGATCTGGCATGCGCCGGTCAGCAGAGCGGCGCCGGTCTCGCCCTGAGGCATTTTCTTTACAAACTTGCGCACAGCCCAGTCAAGGGTGCGGTAACGGCGCACGGTGGTGTAGACCAGATCCGTGACGAAGGCACGGTCGGGGGAATCGCTGATCAGTCGGGCAGGAAAGGACTTGGTCTGCATCCAGTTGGTTATGACAAACAGGGCTTCGCGTCTGGAACTCATGGGCACGAATGATAGAAGAGTGGCGCTGCGAAAGCAAAACAAAGATTTGAGTGCGCGATTCGGGGTGTGATTCAGTTTCAACTAAACTGAATCACACACATACGAGCCCGTGCCTATACTTTGAGGTAGACTTTATGCTTATGGGCGACCAGCGAAACAGCCCGCAGTATCAATCATCGGGTTTCCGCAGACGCTTTTCGATCTCGGCGATGCGCTCACGGCAGAGGGACAAGCCGCGCTGCCAGTCGGTGTGTCCCGGATTCAGCTTCGTCAGGAGCTCGCGGATGGCGAGCGCCTGACGGTAGGCTGCCAGAGCGTCTGCAAAAGCGCCGATCTCGGACTGGGCGTTGCCGACCTTGAAATGGCTGACGGCCAGATCGCTCGTCCAGCCGATGTTGTCCGGGGCGCTGTCGGACAGACGTTGACGGATCGCTAACGCCTGCCGGTATTCTTTCAACGCATCGAAAGGTTTGTCCCGCATGCGAAGGATGTCGCCGATGTCGATCTGTATCACTGAGAGGTCGCGTTGCCATAGCGCGTTGCCGGGGTCTATGCCTGTCAGTCGCTCAAGAGTCGACTTAGCGGTCTGATACTCGGCAAGCGCACTTTCCAGATCTAGCATTTCGCGCAAAACCGCGGCG
The DNA here is from genome assembly GCA_028707675.1 of Kiritimatiellia bacterium. GTDB lineage: Bacteria > Verrucomicrobiota > Kiritimatiellia > RFP12 > UBA1067 > JAQVQN01. The sequence goes on from JAQWAM010000048.1 coordinate 4,901, forward strand.
ATTTTGATGTGACCTGTGGACAGGTCACGTTGCCATCCTGCGTTTTCCGGGTCACTTCCGGCCAGTTGCTCTAAAACTTCGGTGGCCGTGCGGTATTCCTTTAACGCCTGATCGGTCTTTTGCTGGGCCAGCAGGGCGTCTCCGAAGCGGATGCGGTTCACGGCCAGCTCGCGCTGCCAGACCTTGTTTTCAAGGTCGCCGTGAGCCAGACGCTCCCGGATTGACAGCGCTTGCCGATAAGCGTTCAAAGCCTCGCCGTGGTTGCCGAGCGCGCACAGCGTGTCGCCGACATGGATTTGACTGACAGACAGGTCGCTCTGCCAGACCGCGTTGTCCGGAGCCTCGCGGGCCAGACGGTTCCTGATCGCAAAAGCCCGACGGAAGGTAGCCAGCGCGTCATCGCGTCGCCCCTGTTCCAGCAAGATCTCGCCGATGTTGGCATGGCTGGCCGCAATGGCGCTCTGCAAATCAGCGTTACGGGGATCGTCGCGCGCCAGACGCTCACGTATTGCCAGCGCCTGCCTGTGGGAGTGCAGCGCGTCCCCCAAACTGCCCAGATCGCGCAGAACCTCGCCGATACTGTTGTGGCTGTAGGCCAGATCACGCTGCGGGCCGGCCTTGCCGGGGGCGCGCTCCGCCAGAGTGGCGAAGGCTTTCAAAGCTTCCCTATAAGCTGACAAAGCGTCCTTGGGATTGCCTTGGGCGCGCAAAACGTCGCCGATGCTGTGTTGGCTGGCGGAACGCCGCCGCAATTCCGCGGCCGTGAGCTTCTTGCCCTCAGACGCCATCTCAACTTCGCGTTTGCGGTGATAAGACTCCACCGCCCGGTTTATGTCATCCATCAGGCTTAGCCGCCCAAGCCCGGAGAGTTTCCTGCGCAGGTCGAAGGTCATGAAGTCTATCAGGTTTTCGGCTTGGCGTCGGGCCTCGGTCTGCCGGGCTTCGGCGAGCAGGGCGCGGTCGCGCTGGCTTTTCACAAGCAGGAAACCGACAGCCAGTGATAACACCACGCCTGCGGCGAGTCCGGCCGAAGTCCATTTCAGTGTGCGTAATCTTTTACGCCGGGTGTCACGATCCCGCACCGCCGCCACAATACGTTCGCGCAGGTCTGGCACGGACCGGTCTTCTGCGAGCACCGAGAGAGCCAGATCAAGATCATCTCGCGACAAAGCGCATTCCGCATAGTCCTTACGGGTCTCGCCCAGTCCCGCCGTCGCCCGTTTGTTGCCGGGCCAGAGAGCCAGAGCCTCGCTGAACCTGTAGACGCTGCGGCTGAAAAGCTCGTATTGGCCGTTTAGCCTAGCGAGATCAAGATCGGCGTGCGCGCGATCCGCCAGCATGACGCTCTCGGTGTGCGACTGGTATCCGCGCACGGCCTCCTGCATTTCCTTTACCGAAGCGTAGCGCGCTTCAGGGCGCGCGCGCATGGACTTCAGCGCGATTTCGAGCAGCTCGCTCTCATCGTCCGCAGGGTCGATGCGGTTCTCGACAGCCTGCAACAAGCAAGCGAGCGGATCGCGTTCCGAGCGCGGCGGGCGCCCCGTTACGATCTCGTAAAGCATGGCTCCGAGCAGGTAGATGTCGCTGGCTTTGCCGATCCGCGCGATGTCGGCCAGAGCCATTTCAGGCGCCATGTATGCCGGAGTCCCGCACAAAGCCGTTTCCTGCGAGACGCGTCCTGCCGGAGACTCGGCGCCGGCCGCGCACGCCAGACCCCAATCCATGACTATCACCTCGCCGAAGTCACCCAGCATGACGTTCCCCGGCTTGATGTCGCGGTGGATCACGCCGCGGGTGTGGGCGAAGGCGATGGCGTCTGTCACGCGCAAGAAAATATCGAGATTCTCGATCTGTCCTTTTTGCCGCAAAACCTCTGACCAGCGCTGGCCTTTGACCTCTTTCATCACGTAGAAAAGACGGTTATGGTCGTCGCGGCCCAGATCATGCACCGGCACTATGTTGGGATGGTCAAGGCGCCCTGTGACCGCTGCCTCGTCCAAAAACGCCATGCGGCAGGCCTCGTCACCGTTCCGTTCCGGACGCAGCATCTTTAGCGCGATCTTGCGGTCTATAGAGGTCTGCCGGGCCAGATACACCAGCCCCATACCGCCCTCGCCTAGAAGCTCGATCAGTTCAAAATCAGGGCATTGGTTATCCGGACCGCTGGTTGCCGGCGCGGATTGGCCGGGCTCGCCGAGATGTTTTCGATTGACCTTGATGCGGGCGCCTGCGCGCGCTGACCGAGGTTTGGCCGTCACGGTCTGTTCAGAATCGGCGCCCGTGCGCATGGCGCTTCGCCACAGCGCGAGCGTTTCTGACTGCAGGGTTTGTTTGCCGGAGAACGCGGATTTCTCATTGTCGACTGCGGGTTTGTTTTCAGGCATGGCGGATTGCCTCGCTGATGCGCGGAAGTTTCATTTAATGTCTATGAAAGCCTAAAGCTCCCGGACACTTCCGTCAAGGGCGCTTCATTAAAACGGCGTCCATGCCCGACCGTCCGCTGCCAGCAGCTCGTCGGCGGCAACCGGCCCGGCCGCGCCGGCCTCATACGTGTGCAGCGGAGCCTGATCCGGGCGGTCGCGCCACAGATCCAGTACGGGCGTGAAAAGTTCCCAGGCGGTGCGGATGGACGGGCTGCGCACAAACAGCGTGTGGTCGTGAAGCATGGCGTCCAGCAGCAGACGGGCGTAGGCGTCCGGCGTCTCATTATCAGAGGTGAGTTCGTCATAGTCGAACGAGAGCGGTAAAGTTCCTACACACAGTTTTGGGCCGGGGTTTTTGCCCAAAAGGTGCAGGCGCATGCCCTCGTCGGGGCGTGATCGCAAAACGAGCGCGTTGGCGCCGAGGCCTCCCGGATTAAAGTGTGGCGACGGTTTGAAGACGATCGTGATCGTGCTGCTGTTCGCGGCCAGCCGTTTGCCGGCGC
>JAQWAM010000049.1 GCA_028707675.1 Kiritimatiellia bacterium
GCTTACGGCCGTTGCGGAACCGCGCTCAAAACATATCAGGAGCTCTGGCGCGAGTTGAAAGGTTTCGAAGAACAACTGCAAACCTTGACCGGCGACAGTTCCGGCATCGCAGCCGAGATCGACCGCTTGCAATACATAGTGGACGAGATCAATCAGGCCGCTCTGACCGAGTCTGACGAGACCGACCTCGTGCAACAACATGCCGAAGCCGCCAACGCCGAGCAGATCCTCTCTTTGGGCGGCGATATCGCGGCCGCGCTGACCGACGGCGACGCTTCGGTTTTCGACCTGCTCGTCAACATCCAGTCGCAGCTCGCTGAACTCGCGCGCGTCCTGCCCGCCGCGGCAGAGTGGCGCAACGACCTGCAGGGCACAACCGTCCAGATTCAAGAAATCGGTGGCGCCATCAACGAACTGCTCAGCCGCATCGAAAACAACCCTGACAACCTTCGCCGCCTGGAGGAACGCATGGCCGCGGTGCAGCGGCTCAAGCGCAAATACGGACACACAGTCCAAGAAATTCTGGCTGCCCGCGAAAAGAGCGAGGCGCGACTGAACGATTTGGCCACCCGCACCGAACAAATTGAGAGGCTGGATAAAGAAATCGCCGCCTTAAAAAAACACCTGTCCGACAAAGCCGCGGTCTTGTCTTCCGTCCGCGCGAAAGCCGCAGGCAAGCTGGCGCGCGCCATCACCGCTGAACTGCATGACCTCGGATTCATGAAATCAGGTTTCGCGGTGGATCTTTCGTCCTGCGAGCCTACAGCCGATGGCGCGGATGTGATCTCATTCGGCTTCGCCCCCAACCCGGGCGAACCGATGCGCGCGCTCAAGGCCATCGCCTCCAGCGGCGAGATCGCGCGCGTGATGCTGGCCGTCAAGACCGTGCTGGCTTCGCACGACAGTATTCCGGTGCTGGTTTTCGACGAGATCGACGCCAATATCGGCGGCGAGATCGGCCGGGCGGTCGGACAGAAGATGCGCCGCGTAGCCGAAAACCGCCAGGTCATATCCATCACCCACTTGCCGCAGTCCGCCGTGTACGGCCGTCAGCACTATGTGGTGACTAAAGATGTGGTCAAAGGCCGTACAAAAATGCGGATCTCGGCCTTGGACGCCGCGGGGCGAACTGACGAGATAGCCCGCATGCTGGGCGGCAAGAGCCTCACCAGCGTCATCGAAAGCCACGCCCGCGAGCTGCTGGCTTCCGCCGCTGCCAAGCCGTAAGCCCTGTTGCCAAACCTACCCAAAACCGGAATAATTCGCTATCATGTAGTTTTTCTAGTCGCAAAAGGAAACGCGGACAGTGAAAAACATTCATGTTCATGCCCAAAAAGACCATATCTCTTCACTCTGCACAGCCTCGCCCATCCAGGCCCTTACCGAACTGGTCTGGAACGCCTTGGACGCGGACGCCTTTGACGTCAAGATCGACCTCATGCAAAACCCGCTCGGCGGCATCGAGTCCATCCGCGTCACGGACGACGGGTTAGGGATTAACGCGCTGCAGGCCGAAAAGCATTTCGGCAACCTCGGCGGGTCATGGAAACGCGACAAGAGCAAAACACAGCTTTCGGGGCGGGTATTGCACGGCAGCAAAGGCAAGGGACGTTTCAAGGCTTTCGCCTTGGGCAACCGCGTGGAGTGGCGCACCACCATACAGACCGAAAGCGGACTGCGCTCTTTCGTGCTGACCGGCAATGCCGAAGACCCCAGCCTGTTCACTTTGGACGAATCCCCCGCCCCCGGCCCTGCCGCAGGTACCGAGATCATGATCACTGACATCAGGAACTCGTTGGGCACACTGCTGGACACACCCTGGGCCGTCCAACAAATAGCCTCCAATTTCGCCTTATATCTGAAAGCTTATCCGAATGTCAGAATCTTTTTCCAGGGGCTGCTGGTCAACCCCGTGATTGTGCAACGCGCCAGCAACAATTATCACCTCAAGTCCTCCGAGGGTTCAAAGGCGGATCTGCAGATCATCGAATGGAAGACAAAGCAGGGCCGCGGCAAGGTGGTTTTCTGCGACAGCGACGGCTTCGCGCTGCACGAGGTGGACGCGGCGGTGCGACCGGGCAGCGGTTTCAACTACACGGCATATCTGGTCTCAAACCGTTTCGCCGCCCTGCACGCGGAGAATTTGCTGATCCTTGACGAGATGCACCCTGAGATTAAGGCCTTTCTGGATGCCGCCCGCGATATCCTGCGACGTCACTTCCGGGAACGCCGAGAGGCGCTCACCGCCGAGTTGCTCAACCAGTGGCGGGACGAGGGTTCGTATCCCTTCGCCGGAGAGGCCGCCGACGCGGCCGATTCCGCTTTGCGCGGGCGTTTCAACGCCTGCGCCCTGACTATACGCGCCTACTCGGATAATTTCGACAATTTCACCGTCCTGGAAAAAAAGCTGCTGTTCCGTCTTGTGCGGGAAGCTCTTGTTTCTGACCCCGCGGCCGCCACCGCCATGCTGGCCGAAACCCTTAACATGCCCCTTAAGAAACGCCGAGAGCTGCAGAAAGCTTAAGCTAGGAGCATCTGTCACAAGCACCCATTATGAATACACCGCACAGAAAAATCGTTGTCACCTCCGCCCTGCCGTACGCCAACGGCGACATTCACATAGGTCATCTGGTCGAGTATATCCAGACCGATTTCTGGGTGCGTTTCCAGAAAATGCGCGGTCACGAATGCGTGTACGTCTGCGCCGACGACACTCACGGCACACCGATAATGCTGCGCGCCCGCAACGAGGGCATCACTCCTGAAGCGCTCATCGCCGCCAGTCACGAACAACACACGCGCGATTTCGCCGGTTTCGAGATTCGCTTCGACAATTATTACTCCACCAACAGCCCGGAGAACCGGCAGTTCTGCAATGCCGTGTATGAGGCAATGATGCGGAGCGGGGCGGTCACCGCGCGCAGCCTGCCGCAGCTTTACTGTGCGCATGACCGCATGTTCCTGCCCGACCGGTTCGTCAAAGGCGCCTGCCCAAAATGCGGCGCGCAAGGCCAGTACGGCGACGCTTGCGACGCCTGCGGTCAAACCTATGCCGCGGAAGAGCTGGTCGACGCCCGCTGCGCCATCTGCGGCCGCGCGCCTTTGACCCGCGACAGCGAACATATCTTTTTCGAACTCGAGCCATTCCGGGATTTTCTGAAAGAGTGGATACCGCTGCACACCGCGCCGGATGTCGCCAACAAGCTGCTGGAGTGGTTCAACGAGCCGTTGCGCGGCTGGTGCATCTCGCGTGACGCCCCCTATTTCGGCTTTGAGATCCCGGGGCGCCCCGGCAAATTCTTTTACGTGTGGGTGGACGCGCCCATAGGTTATATGGCGTCCCTGCAGAGCTGGTGCGACACGCATAACCAACGTTTCGAGGATTGGTGGCAGAACCCGCAGGCCGAGCTGTTCCACTTCATCGGCAAAGACATTGTGCGTTTCCACTGCCTGTTCTGGCCCGCCATGCTTAAGACCGCCGGATTCAAGACGCCCGACCAGGTCTTCGTGCACGGCTTCCTCACCGTCAACGGCGAGAAAATGAGCAAGTCCAAGGGCACCTTTGTCAAGGCCCGCACCTATCTCGACCACCTTAACCCGCAAGACCTGCGCTTTTATTACGCTTGCAAGCTCAACGGCACCACCGACGACATGGATCTGAACTTGGCTGATTTTTCCAACCGCGTAAATTCTGACCTTGTCGGCAAGATCACCAACCTGGCCTCGCGCGGCGCCCAGATGCTGCATAAGCGACTCGAAGGCCGGACCGGTTCTATGGATACTGAAGGCCGTGACCTGCACACGCGCGCCGTCGCCAAGGCCGACAGCATCGCCGCCAACTATGAGGCGCGCGATTTCAGCAAAGTTATGACAGAGATACGCGATCTGGCCGATCAGGCCAACCAGTACTTCGACACCAAAGCTCCCTGGGCGTTGGTAAAGACCGACCCCGAGTCCGCGCGTCAGGTCATGACCTCGGTGCTGAACATTTTTCGTGTGCTGGCCATCTACCTGCAGCCGGTGCTGCCTGCTTATGCGCAGAAAACCGCACGCCTATTCAACGAGGACGAATACACCTGGGACGCGCTCGGCAAAATCATCGAGAACCGACCCATCAACCCTTACGAGTATCTCGCCACTCGCGTTGAACAAAGCGCGGTCGAAAAAATGATCGGAGCCAGCCGCCTGCCGTAAAAGCATTGTGACAAACAAACGCCATTGGATTGGAGTCTTGCGCCTCTGGTCGCTGACAGCGGCAACAGTGCCGGTGGCGGTCGGTACCGCTCTCGCGTCCAGGGGAGGCCATTTTTCGTGGCTTATGCTAACGCTCACCATGTCAGCCGGCATCTGCCTGCAGTTGTCAGCCAACCTTCTCAACACCTACGGCGACTTTTGTTCCGGCGTGGACACCCCCGCGCAGCCGCCGAACGCGCCGCAACTGGTATTTGGCAATCTGCGGCCCGCTCACGTCAAGGCATCCGGACTGGTGGCTCTGGTATGCGGCGCGGGTGCTGGTATCGCCGCCGCCGCCCTAAGCGATTGGCGGCTGCTGTGGTTCGCGGCGGCTGGAGTTTTAGGCGCTGGCTGCTATACCACCGGTGTGCGTTATAAGTATCTGGGCATGGGTGTGCCCGCCGCCGCCCTGCTCATGGGCATCTTGATGGTGACGGCCAGCTATTTCGCCCAAGCCCTGTCAATATCACTGCAAAGTTTCATAGTCTCCCTGCCGGTGGCCTGTCTTGTCGCTGCGATCCTGCATGGTGAGGATCTGCGCGACATGGCATCTGACCGCGCGGCGGGTATCCGAACCACAGCCCTGATCGTCGGTCCCGCGGCAGCCCGCTCGCTCTTCGTCACCCTGCATATCGCGCCTTATCTTATCATCGGCGCGGCCGTGATAACGCGCATATTGCCAGCGCTGACACTCATGACTTTTCTGGGACTGCCGCTTAGCGTTTATCTGGCGCGCGCGTGCGTCAGTGGCGAAACCGCAATGCTCGAAGGTAAAACCGCCGTAGCGCATCTGCTTTTCGGCGTGCTGCTGGTGGCGGCTCTGCTGCTATCGGGCACTCCGAACTAGTCGCAGTTGTCGGCTCTGGCTCGACAATCCGCACCCTCAGTGCTACACTAAAAAGAGTTTGGTAACAAAGGAAAGTTACAGCGCAAAGGATCCAAAAAATGAATAATAACACAATGAAAATGCTTGCGTTTATCGGTGCCGCTGTGGCGGCCGGGAAATCGGGGTTCGGGTTAGAAGTCGGTATCGCCGGCAGGGACGTGACACCCATGACCGGCATACCGATTTCCGGTTACTACCAAACCCGCATTTGCGATGGCGTTTTGGATCCTCTGGAAACGGTTTGTCTCGCGTTTTCCGACGGCCATACGAAAGCGCTCGTCTTCGCCGTTGACAGCTTGCAGCTTCCGGATCAAAACATCACTGAGATCAGAGCCGCCATCACCGCGGCGACAGGGATCCCCGAAAAAGCCATCTACATCACAAGCACCCACACACACACGGGGCCTATGGTGTCCCGAGAAAAAGCTGACAACAAACTCTTTACCGATGAGCAGCGTGAAAACATCTCTAAATACTGCCAATTGCTGAACACCAGATGCGCCGAAGCAGCCAAGGCGGCGCTGTCCGATCTGGCGCCGGCGCGATTATCATTCGCCAGAAACAGCGCGAAACGCATTTCATTCGTGAGGCGGTATCTGATGAAGGACGGCAAATACCGGACCAATCCGGGCGTCAACAATCCCGACATAGTACGTCCTGTCGGAGAACCGGACGAAACGGTTCAATTGCTGCGGATCGATCGCGAAAAAAAAGCCCCGATTGCCGTGATCAATTTTCAGACTCACCCGGATACGGTGGGCGGAACACAAATTTCCGCCGACTGGCCCGGATTCACCCGACGTTATTTTGAAGCTGCGCTGTCCGATGAAGGTGTGCGGTGCGTGTTCCTCAACGGAACGCAGGGCGACGTCAACCACGTCTGCACAGCGCCGAATCCCGGTGAACTCAATGGCATGAAAAACGATTTTGATGACGTTTACCGCGGCTACGCCCATGCCAAACACATGGGACGTGTTGTTGCCGCGGCGGCAATGCAAGTTTGGGGTAAGTGTGTGCCCGTTGACGCCGGGCCGGTCCGTTATGCTACAAAGAATGTGCGCATTCCTTCGAACATGCCCAAGCCGACAGAACTGCCGTTGGCGCGCGAGTATGACCGGCTTCATCGCGAAGGACGCGATGCAGAGATACCGTTCAAGGGTATGGAGCTAACGACTGCGGTGGCGGATGCGGCGCGGAAGATCCGCCTTGAACACGGACCAGAGTATTTCGAGGTGCCGCTATCAGCAATATCTATCGGGCAGGCGGTGGTGTTCTGCGGATTCCCCGGCGAGCCGTTCAATGACATCGGCAAGGTCGTAAAGAATAAGTCGCGCTTCACGTTGACCATTCCGACATGTCTCACCAACGGCTCCCGCGGATACTTCCCGTTTTCGGACGCTTATGAACAGGGAGGTTACGAATCACGCACATCGAATTTCGGACCTTCGGTAGCCGATGATCTCATAGCCGGACAGCTCGATTTGCTTAAGTCGCTGACAAGCGAAGAGTGATGCTGTCGACCATCCGCAGAGCCCCTCTTGCGCTTCGAACATTTTTTGACAAAAAAAGGCCGTCTCGCAAGACGGCCTTTAAAAGTGGCGGGGACGACGGGATTCGAACCCGCGACCACCGGATCGACAGTCCGGTGCGCTAACCAATTGCGCCACGTCCCCGCGAAAAAACAGGGGCAATTTATCAAACACCTCGGCGCATGACAAGCGCCATTCCGTCTGCGGCTTGATTTTTTTACAAAAAAACCGGCTCGCCTTCAGCCGGTTCCCGCATATGGTAGGGGTGCACGGACTCGAACCGTGGACCCAGTGATTAAGAGTCACTTGCTCTACCAACTGAGCTACACCCCCATAACAAATGGAGCGAGCGAAGGGAGTCGAACCCTCGACAACCACCTTGGCAAGGTGGCGCTCTACCAACTGAGCTACGCTCGCTTCAAAAGACAGGTGAAAATGTACCAGAACACAGCGGCGGATGCAACAGGGTTTTTCAGTTTCGCGGTTTTTTTGATCGCTTCCCGCCACCGCCCCGCTGGAGGGCGAGTGTCCCCGCGAGCCGTCGCCTTTCGGGCGACCCGCGACATTCAGGCCGGGGTGCGCAGCGAAAACGATTGCCGTGAAAAGCGATAAGCTATATTTTTAACCCCATGAGAAACACTGACGAAGCGCTAATCATAAAGCCGCTTGCCGGCGCGGCGGACACTTTACGGATTGTACGTACGCGCATGACCGCATCGGAGCGCAAAGCCCTGCTGGTCGCCGCCGCGCTGTTGTTGCTGGGAGCCTCCGTCAGATTTTACCGTCATCAATGCTCACGCGCGACACAAACGGGCACGGAGAAAAACCTGATCCGTCGCGACGAGTAAAGCTTCCCCCGTCAGTCACCGTCCGACATATTCTTAAGGTCCCAGACAATAACGCGCGGATCTTCCATCTCAATGACCCAGCGGAAGAAGAGATCTGTCGATAATATTCCGCGTATCTCATACCATAGATTGGAAGTGAATATCCGGGACTGATGGTTCGTGTCGAAAGAATTGCTGGAGAACGCATACTGCGCGACCATGGTCCATTCAGGGTCGGTCAGGCCCC
>JAQWAM010000050.1 GCA_028707675.1 Kiritimatiellia bacterium
TCCGGGCGCGGAAGCCTTTTTGGGGATTGTCGACATGATCTTTTCGCAACCGATCTTTTTCCGCTGATCGCCAAACCATGCCGGATGCGCAGAAAGCCACCGTGGCCGCATCTGTTTTATAAAGGTGACAATCATTGGACCCGAAAAGTTTCCGGGTTATCCTATGGGATGCTAGTTAAGGAGAATGACGCAACACGTGAAAAATAAACCTGACAGCACCATCTTCTGGGGAACCACGTCTTTTATCGGCATGGCCTTGGGTTTGACCGTCTGCGCAAGTGCCGTGCAGGTGGAGTACCTTTATTTAGACGGCTTGGCTGAACCAACGCGCTGGGCACCGTCCGAGTGCGAGCTGTCGGTCTCTCCGCATACGGCTTGGGAGCGTCCCGCCCTGACCATGCGCATACCGGTGGATTACTCAACAGGCGAGAAGCAGTATCCGATCGGCTGGCCGCGTATGTATTTGACCCTGAAAAAGGAAGAGCAGGTCTGGCATGAGTATGACCGCCTGGAATTCCAGATTCTTGCCGAGTTCTCGCGACCGGTCCTGCCCAAACGCCCGCTGATTCTTCAGGTGCATGACCAGCAGGGCCAGAAAAAGCTGACCACTCTGGACATGACTGCAATCGGCGAGTGGCGCACCGTGCAAATCAACACTCGCGATCTCGGGTTTTCTGGCACAATCACGCGTTTGGGCTTTAACCTCAATGAGGCGGATTACCAAGACAAGGATCTTGTCGCGTTCCATCTCGGCGGTTTCCGGCTGGCGCTGGTTACGGCCGCTTCCGTGGCGGAACTGAGCATGTCAGCTCCGGTTATCTTTTGCGACAGCCGCGTGTTGCCGTTGGAGTTGGTGGTCGAAGGCCCGGACGCAGACCTGGCGTCCGGCATACCGGTTCAGGTGGCCAGTCAAGACGGCATTGTGCTGACCCATAAGGTTGCCGTCTCACGCGGACGCCAGACGGTTTTCATCCCCCTCGCAGGCGCAGACATGTCGCCGGGCAAATACTCTGCCACGGTGTTTCCGGACGACCGAGAGCGCAGCAAAACAGTTGCCGTGACTTTGACGACAACTCCATGGCGTTAACAGCGTCAACTCGGCTTTAGCATTCACAAAGGGAAAACATGCGCACAAAAATCATCTCCTTAACCTTCTTATTCCCGGCATGCCTAACATTTGCCGCGCCTTATGCATTTGACTTCGGAACTGCGGAATCGCCTTTACATTCCGGCGCGGTGCTTGTCACGCCAGCCGGCAATAAGCAGGCTGTCTGGAAATCTGCAGACAAGCGTGAAGCGCGCTCCAATCCGATCATACGCGAATGGACGCTAAACCAACACACCGGCAAAAAAAACCCGCCGCGCTCTTATCAGACCGAATTGACCTGCGACCATGTCCACGCGCGGCACGACGAGACTTTGACGCTGGCCGTGCCGGCTGGCGAGTATAAGCTGTTGATTCTGAGCGGCCGTTCCGGCAGCCGGGCAGAGCATGTTTTCGACATCCGCGTGACCGCCGACGGCGGCGGCAGCGCGTCCGCGACTTTTGCCGGCGGCCATGAGCTGCGCGCGCTCTATCTTGACACCGTGGCAGGCCAAGACGGCATTGTCCTGAACATCGCAACCCGCAGCCGATGGCTGATAAACGCGCTGATAGCCGTGCCCGCCGCCGAGTGGCTGGATGTGCATGAAAAAACCATCAAGCCGATTCTGGCCGCGTGCTTCATGCTGCCGCCCGAGGAGCTGTCGAAATGGACGGAGACGCCACGTCCAGACACCACGCCAAACCCGGAGTTCACAGAGCGCCAGAAGCGGGAAGGACTCGTGTTTTATGCCCGCCCATGGTGTGAGCCGGTCTGGCCGGATCACAACCCGCGGCAGCACGAGATCGGCGTTCCGGCGCGCGCTTTCGCCTCTTGGGGCGAATATGAGCCAATCACCTTCACCCTGCATGCCTTGAAAGACTTTTCTTCCATCAGCGTCAGCCTCAGCGATCTGGTCAACACGTCCGACGTCAGCCGAGCCTCGATAAAAGCGGATCTCATTGACAAGCGTTATGTCCGCTACATGTATGTGCGGCCCAATTACAGCGCTTTTAACACCTACTACCGCGCACCGGACGTCTTGATGCCTTGGCGGCCGCAGCCTCTGCCGAAAGGCGAAAATTTACGCTTGTGGATGACAGTGCGTGTGCCGCTGGAGCAGCCTGCCGGCCTTTATCACGGCAGCGCCGCGGTCAGCGCCGACGGCATCAAGCTCGATGTGCCGGTCATACTGCGCGTATTGCCGATCACACTCCAGAAAGACCAATCGTTGGTTTACGGGCAATACTACCGTCAACCGTTACGCAACCTTAACAGGGCGCCGGACGATTTCTCGCGCGCCTGGTGGCGGCACAAGGCTGACGCCGAATACATCGACATGCGCGAGCACGGCATGAACACTGTGGTGATGGGCTTAAGCGGCTGGCTGGAAAATAATCAATGGCGGTTCGCTTTTGACCGGCTGCAGCGCGATATCGATCTGGCGCGCAGTGTCGGTTTCGACAAGCCCTTTGCCTGCTCGATCCCGACTGGAGTCCTGTATCACAAGCACATGAAAGCATCTATGGGTTCTCATCTGAGCCGGGTGAAAATGCCGCCCGAAGAATTTTTTGACGAGTTGACCTCAATGGTAAGCTTCATCGAGACCGAAGCCCGACGGCGACAGTGGCCGGAGCTACTGTATTATCCTGTGGACGAGCCCTCGACGCGCCCGGAATCGGTCGCCTTTATGGCACGTGTGCTCGCGGCGATCAAGCGCGTGCCGAACGTCCGCACCTATGTAACCGCTGATCCCGAGCATGAACAGTTCGGGCCGATGCGCCCGCATGTGGACGTCTGGTGCTGCCAGCCGTTCTCGCTCGGCCGCGAGGCGGTCCTGTCCGACATGCGCGAACGCGGTGTCGAGTACTGGTGTTATCCCAACCATATCTCCGGCGAGAATGACCACACCCCGACCCTTGGCGCGCGCATGACATACGGTTTCGGTTTCTGGCAGTCGGGTTACCGCGCGCTGATTCCCTGGATTTACCAGGCGAGCGGCGGCGACCCGTGGAATTATCTGGACTACAACACGCAGGATTTCTTCAACCGCACCGGCGATGACGGCGCGCCGATACCGGTCACGCTTTGGGAAGCATACCGTGAAGGGATCGATGACCACCGTTACGTTCACACGCTGCAGAACCAGATCGCGCGCGTGGCGGCAGCCGGTCACAATGCAGAAGCCGCAGGCGCTCAGTCCGTGCTGGATCAGATCCTTGAAACCATGAACGTGCAGACCAAATATAAAAACGACGGTCTCTGGTCTCCTGAAACTTTCAACGCCTGGCGCTGGATGCTGGCCGAAAAAATTTTGGCCCTGCAGAACCTGCCCCATAAACCATGAGTCATGGGCGCTTGCACCTTTTTTCAATCGCCCAATTGCTGATTCGCGGAGCGCTCTTGACTTTGCGGAAACAATCCAATATTTTATCGGTCTTTTCCTGCGGTGTGTCTAAGGAGACGATCCCCGCTGCGGGACATCTGGCTTCCGGCCTGATTTCGCTTTACAGTGAGCGGGGAAATTCTCTATAGTAGCGCCGGAAAGTTAACAGAAAAAAGACACGCGGAACAAGGACCGCAAGCAGATTATGAGCCAGATCGATAAAAAAAGCATCCGGAAGCAATTCCAAAGACACGACCGTGACACCGGTTCGAGCGAAGTGCAGGTAGCCGTTCTCACCAAAGAGATCGAGATGCTTACCGAGCACCTCAAGGCCAACAAGAAAGACCACAGCTCGCGTTACGGCCTCATCCGTAAAGTGAACACGCGCAGAAGCCTTCTTGATTACCTCAAGCGCGAAGATCCTGAAGTTTATAAAAAAACCATCAAGGATCTGAACCTGCGCCGCTGACCTGCGCCCTGCGGCCGCGCGGCACTCTCCGCGCGGCCAGTCTCCGTTTAGAATCGCCTTCGCGCGGACCCTCATCACGTTTTCGTGAACCATCTTTCCTGGTTCCAAGCTTTACGGTCCTTGTCCGCTGAAAGGCACAAAATGAACGACACTACTGTAGTCTCCGTCAACGTCGGCGGAGCGGTCATGACTATTGAGACCGGCCTGCTGGCCCGTCAGGCCGCAGGCGCCACCGTGGCGCGGCTTGGCGACACCATGGTCTCTAGCGCGGTCACCAACACCGACAAACCGAGGGAGGGCATCGACTATTTCCCGCTGCAGGTCGAATACCGGGAAAAGTATTACGCGGCCGGACGCTTCCCCGGCGGCTTCTTCAAACGCGAGGCGCGCCCGAGCGAGAAGGAGATCCTGACCGCCCGCATTACTGACCGCCCCATCCGTCCGCTCTTCCCGGCGGGCTATCGGAACGATGTCCAGATCAACAACATGGTGCTTTCAGCCGATTGCGAGAACGATTCCGATATCCTCGCTGTCAACGCGTCATCGGCCGCCCTGCACATCTCGGAGATTCCGTTCATGGGGCCGATCGGCTGCGTGCGCGTGGGCCGCGTCAACGGCGAGTTCGTCATCAACCCCACCCACACGCAGCGCAAGGACAGCGATTTGGACCTGATCTACGCCGGCACACGCGAGCGTTTCCTGATGATGGAGGGCTGCGCCAAGGAGATTTCCGAGGAGGATTTCCTGACCGCAATGAAGCGCGGGCACGAAGAGGTCGTCAAGATCATCGACGCCCAGCACGAATTGCGCAAAATGCTGGGCAAGCCGGAAAAGGTCGTCACCGAGACCGGCCCCGACGCGGACAAGATGTCTTTCCTCTATGAGAACGGCGGCGCCGCACTGCGTCAAGCCCTGCTGATCGCCGACAAACTGGAACGCCAGAACGCGGTCAAGGCCATACGCGAAGATCTTTGCGCGAAAACTTTGGAGAAGTGGCCGGAAGATGTCACCAAGGAATCGTTTGTCTCGCTCTTCGACGCCATGGAGATAGACCTGGTGCGCAAGAACATCCTAGAAGACGGCAAGCGCATCGACGGCCGCGCCGCCAACGAGATCCGCAAGCTTTACGCGCAACTGCAGGTGATGCCGCGCGCGCACGGCTCGGCCATCTTCGAGCGCGGCGAAACATCCGCGCTCGGTTCGGTAACGCTGGGCACCAAAAAAGACGCGCAGGATCTGGACGCCATCACCGGCGGCGTGACCAGCAAGCCCTTCATGCTGCATTACAACTTCCCGCCTTACTGTGTCGGCGAAGTCGGCCGCCTCGGCAGCACCGGCCGCCGCGAGATCGGCCACGGCGCGCTAGCCGAGCGCTCCCTGGCCCAGGTCGTGCCCGATGACTACCCCTACACCATCCGCGTGGTGTCGGACATCATGGGATCCAACGGCTCGTCCTCGATGGCCTCCATCTGCGTCGGCGCGCTGGCCATGATGGACGCCGGCATCCCGATCAAGGCGCCTGTCGCGGGCGTGTCGGTCGGCCTTTTCACCAATAAGGACGAGAGCCAGAAGATTCTCGTGACCGACATTCTGGGATCTGAGGATCATTGCGGCGACATGGATTTCAAGGTCGCCGGAACTGAAAAGGGCATCACCGGCTTCCAGGTGGATCTGAAACTGCGCGGCCTCACGTGGGACGTCGTGGAAGAAGCCCTCAAGAGCGCCAAAACCGGACGGCTGCAGATACTTGATTTCATGCGTTCCGTTTTGCCTGCGTCGCGCGAAGAACTTTCGCCGCTGGCGCCGCGCATAACCACGGTGTACATACCGGTCGACAAGATCGGCGCCCTGATCGGCCCGGGCGGATCCAACATCCGCCGCGTGTGCGAGATCTCCGGCGCGCAGATCGACATCGAGGACGACGGCAAGGTCAGCATCTACGCCAACAATGCCGAGGCGCTCAAGATCGCGCAGGACGAAGTCGCCTCCATCACGGCTGAAGCCGAAGAGGGGCGCATCTACGAGGGCACCGTGACCGGCATCAAAGAGTTCGGCTGCTTTGTCGAGATCCTGCCGGGCAAGGACGGCCTCTGCCACATCAGCGAGCTGGCCGACCGCCGCATCGGCCAGGTCGAGGACGTCTGCAAGGTCGGCGACAAGATGCAGGTCAAGTGCATCGGCATCGACGACCGCGGCCGCATCAAGCTCAGCCGCCGCGAGGCCATGCGCGACCTCGACCAGCAGAAACAGAACGGCTGATCACCGCTCTCATAGCATCTGTAAGGCCCGCGGCATTCGTCGCGGGCTTTTTTTTGTTCAACTGCGCAAATAATCATAATGCACTATTTTAATACTGCCGTGTTGACTTGCTTTAGGCAGTAGTGATATAGTGTCTTCATGCAATCGAGATTTGTTCGTTTAAAAGAGCTGTGTACGGCAAGGATGGGTTACTCCTTCCGGCAGAAGCCCGACTGCATCGCCGATGGGAAGGTGCTGCTCATCCAGCCTAAGGATGTGACGACCGATGGTATTCTTGACGAACACGACCTCTGTCGCACCGACCTGCCTGTCGAGAAGCGCCTGCGTACCGGCGATGTGCTGATGATCAACCGGGGGCGCTTCACTGCCTGTGTTTTTAACGGGGCCATCAAAGAGCCGTGCGTCGCGACCTCTGCCTTTCTGATCTTCACGCCCAAAGACCCCTCGCAGCTCCTTCCGGAATATCTGGCGCTGTTTTTCAACTCAGCCGAAGGCCAGAACCTGTTCAAACGGCTGACCATGACCACAACCATTCCGTTTATCAGTCTCGGGCATCTGGCATCCATCGAGATCCCCCTACCCTCTATCGAGCGGCAGAAGGCCTTGGCCACCTTTGGCGAACTGAACACGGCCTACCTCCGTCTTTCCTCCCGGAAAGCGGAACTGCAAAAGCAAATCGTATGGGCAGGCCTTGTGTCTGCCCACGTAAGGGCAGGCCTTGTGTCTGCCCCAAAAAGGAGCACCACCCATGTCCGAAGTCAAAAAATACTCCCAGGAGCATCTCAACAAGACCCTTTGGAACGCTGCGGACTCGTCGCGCGGCACCGTGGACGGCGGCGTCTATAAGGATTACGTCCTGCTCCTCCTGTTTTACAAATACATCAGCGACCTTCATCAGCATGAATACGAGAAGCTGAAGGTCCGCTACGCCAACGATCCGGACCGCATGACCCTGCGCCTTAAGAACGAGCGCTTTGTGATCCCCGAAGGGGCCAGCTTCTTTGACCTGTTCAAGAAGCTGGAGGCCGACAACCTGGGCGAGCTGATCAACGTGGCGCTGCACAAAATCGAAGACTCCAACGGCACGCGGCTGGAAGGCATCGTCACGGTCGATTTCAACTCCGACGCCATCCTCGGCAAAACGGAACAGCGCAACAAGATGTTGCGCAACCTGATGACGGACTTTTCGAAGATCGACTTGACCGAGGCGGGCGATGACGTGATCGGCAACGCCTACATGTACATGATCGAGCGCTTCGGCTCGGACGCCGGCAAGAAGGCCGGGGAGTTTTTCACCGCCAAGTCCGTTGCCGCCCTGCTGGCAAGGCTCGCCAAGCCGCAGCCGGGCTGGCGCATCTGCGATCCCGCCTGCGGTTCCGCCGGGCTGTTGCTGCTGGCTGGCGAAGAGATCGAGAAGCAGGGCTCAAAGGATTACGCCCTCTACGGCCAGGAAA
>JAQWAM010000051.1 GCA_028707675.1 Kiritimatiellia bacterium
CGCTTTCGCTGAGGCCGGTCCGGCGAGCCAGAGCCGGCACCCTCAGTGGCATTGCCAGATGCTTCTCGATGTGTTCGCATGCCGCGCCGATGCGGTCGGACGAATGGGCCGCGGGCCCGATGCTGAAGCCGCCCGAAGAGATTTCAGACAGGCGCTTCGAGGTCGCAAGCAGATCGAGCAGTTCCAAAAGCAGCGTCATCCGTTTGAGCCCGTGCCGGCGCGATATGTCGAGCATGAGGCTTTCCGCTCTGGAGCGCGTGGGCTCTCCGACCCGCAGGCCGCGCCGGGCGCGTGCGAACAGGCGGCGAGCGGGTTCCATGTATGCGCACGTCAGCCATGAATCGCCGAGCATCTGCGGCATGAAATGGATGACCACAGCCTCGACTCTGCGTGTGCGGCGGTTCGGCAACGTGGCGTTGCGGTAGTCGTGCGGCAGGTCAGGGCCCAGGAAAACCAGGTCGCCGGGTTTAAGCGTCTCGAGCTTGTCGCCGATCCAGCGTTCGGTGCCGCCGCGTCTGACCAGCGTTATCTCGCAGGCCGGATGATGGTGCCACACGTCGCCGAAGTCGTTGCCTTTGACGATCATGCACTCTACAGGTTCTATGTCGGCGGCCAGCGCCGGTTTTTCAGTGATCAGTTTCATGGCGGCAATAAGTTGCGTGCGACCGATGCCAGATGAATTATAGAAACCACGGATGAACAAGTGTGTGGGTATGTGAGTGTGTGGGGGTGTGGGCACACACTCACATACAAACGCGGACAGGCGCATCGGGTTAAAAACATATGGGTAACAAGTAGTCAAAGAATCTCAAAGTGGCGATTGCCGGTCAAGGCGGAAAAAACGTCAAATTCGCCTGAATCGTCGCTTGTTGAAATATGCGGCATTTGAGATACTGTCAACAGTTGAAACGGGGTGCGTACGCAAACCGGTTGGGCAAACCGGTTACGAGAGAGGGATACGAGCATGAGAATGACGCGGATTCTTTTGGTTGCCGGTCTGGCCGCCGGTTTGGCGGCGCGCGCCGCTGCAGACGGCAACGGGGTCAGGGCTGGCGCGGCCAAGACAAACATCACGCCGCCTTTCGTTTCTATCATGAGCAACGGCACCAGCGGCAACATCAACAACATCGATTACAGCAAGCCAGCCGAGAAGCTGCCGCCCTACCGCAAGATGCGGATTGTCGCCGAGGATGTGGCGCAGGCGGTGTACGCCGCATACCAGAAGATCGAATGGCGGGAGCAGGTCAATTTGGGCGCGTCGTTCGAGGAGATCACGCTCGCGCTGCGTCGGCCGACACCAGAGCAGATTGAAAGGGCCAAGGGGATCATTGCCTCGATGGCGCCCGAAAAAAAGTGAAAACATTGCTACTAAAAACGCAAGAAAGGAAGAAAGATGAAGAAAAGCACAAAAAAGGCCAAGAACAGCGCGGGTAAGGGCGCGATGTTGGCAGTCAGAGGCGGCCCGAAGGTTTGGGACAAGGGATTCCCGATGTGGCCCTCTTTTTCTGAAGAGGCGATCAAGACGGTGGCCGAGCCTTTGATGTCAGGAAAGGTCAACTACTGGACCGGACCGGTCGGGCAGAAGTTTGAGGCGGCGTTCGCGAAATGGCTGGGCGTGGGCAACGCCATCAGCGTGACCAACGGCACGGCGGCGCTGCACACCGCGCTCGCCGCGCTGGGCATCGGCCCGGGCGACGAGGTGATATGTCCCTCGTACTCCTTCATCGCGTCGTCCTTCTGTGTCTTGCAGGCGGGCGCGCTGCCGGTTTTTGCCGACGTGGGATTTGACCATCTTTTGGATCCCAAGCAGATCGAAGACAAGATCACCGAGCGCACCAAAGGCATCGTTGTGGTGCATCTTTACGGCGTGGTGGCGGACATGGACCCGATCCTGAAGATCGCCAAAAAGCACAAGCTGAAGGTGATCGAGGATTGCGCCCAGTGCTTCGGCGGCATCTACAAGGGCAAGACCGCCGGCACGATCGGTGACGTCGCGTGTTTCAGCTTCTGCCAGAGCAAGCACTTCACCACCGGCGGCGAAGGCGGCATGGTTGTGACCAACGACGATGACTTGGCATGGGAGTGCCGGTCGTTCCGCGACCACGGTTACGACGTCAAAGAGCGCCTGAACCTGCTGGAGATGGAAGGCAAGCTGATGTATATCCACAAGCGCGTGGGCTTCAACTTCCGCATGACCGAGATGCAGTCGCAGATCGGGCTGTGCGAGCTGAAGCGTTTCGACTCGTGGAACCTCAAGAACCGCCTACGCAACGGCCGGATGCTGAAAAACGCCTTGGAGAAGCATCCGCTGGTGCTGCATGCGCCTGTGGACACCAAAGAGCGGCAGAACTCCTACTGGTGGGCGCCTTTCGTCCTGAAGACCGAGTTGCTGACCTGTTCGATCAAGGAGTTCATCTCGGCTATCGCGGCGGAAGGCGTGCCGGTGTACAGTGTGCTGTGGCCGGAGATGTACAAGGAACGCGCCTTCATCGAGCGCAACGGGTTCGGCGTGGCCAAATATCCGTTCTTCGATCCGAAGGCCCGGAACATCGACTACAGCAATATAGAGTGCCCTCGCGCTCGCTGGATGACGGACCGCACCATGTGCTTCTTCACGCATCCGGTTTATGACAAAGAGCACATGCAGGCATGTATAGACGCCTTCAAAAAGGTGGCGAAAGCGTATATGAAGTAATGATCATGATGCTGTAAGACTTGAAACTTGGACTGCGGCGGACGAGCCCGGTATCAAGTTTCAAGTCTTCGGTTATTTCAAGGAGCCTTTATGTTGACAATTACCTGGATAGACGCGGTTATCATTTTCGGTTTTCTGCTTTCGGTCGTGATTGTAGGATCGTTGGCTGCCAAACGCGCGGGCAAGAGCGCGGACGATTTCTTTCTGTCCGGACGAAATATGCCGTGGTGGCTGCTCGGGGTGTCGATGGTAGCGTGCACCTTTTCGTGCGATACGCCGAATCTGGTCACTGAGCTTGTGCGCCTGAACGGTGTGGCAGGCAACTGGGTGTGGTGGGCTTTTCTGCTTACGGGCATGCTGACGGTGTTCGTCTACGCCAACTTGTGGCGACGTTCCGGTCTGAGCACGGACCTGGGGTTTTATGAGTTGCGTTACAGCGGTCGTCCGGCGGCTTTTCTGCGCGGTTTCAGGGCGATTTATCTGGGTGTCGTTTATAATCTGATTATCTTGGGCGCGGTTTCGCTGGCAGCGATCAAGATCGGCCAGATCATGTTCGGACTGACACCGGTGATGTCACTGGTGTACGCGATGACCGGCGTGGCGATTTACGCGACTTTGGGCGGGCTCACCGGCTCGATTTGGGCCGATTTCTATCAGTTCTCGGTGGCGATGATAGGCGCGGGGTTCGCGGCCTGGTACGCGGTTAACTCCGGGATGGCCGGCGGTGTGACAACCCTTAAGGAGCTTTTCGCGCATCCGGCCCTGGCCGGCAAGCTGTCATTTGTGCCGTCTTTATCAGGAGACTTGTCGACGCTGATGACAGTCCTGATCCTGCCTTTGGCGGTGCAATGGTGGAACGTCTGGTATCCGGGGGCGGAGCCAGGCGGCGGCGGTTTCATCGCGCAGCGCATGTTGTCCGCGAAGAGCGAGGGTCACGCTGTCGGCGGGACGCTGTTGTTCAACGTGCTGCACTATGCTGTCAGGCCTTGGCCATGGATTCTGGTGGCTTTGGCATCGTTGGCGGTGTTCCCGATGACTCCGCAGCACGAGCAGGAGGCCGCCAAAGTATGGCTGGCGGAGAATCAGTCGGCGGTAAGCGCTTATGCGGCCAAGGCGGAGATGCCTGGCGATCTGCGCGCGACGGTCAGGCAACGCAGGGCTGAATCCAAAGGCGTCGGCGCTTTGGCGCGAGAGTTCCCCAAGGTTGACGAGCAGTTCCTCGGCCATGACGTAGCCTATCCGGGCATGGTGGCCCGCATGCCGCGCGGCTGGCAGGGTTTGATTGTGGCCTCGCTGATCGCGGCCTACATGTCTACAATCGCAACCTTGTTGAACTGGGGTTCTTCGTATGTGGTGCAGGATGTTTATTTGCGTTTCATCAAGCCGCAGGCCTCGCAGCGCCACGCCGTGCTCATCGGCCGGATCACCATGCTGGCGATGCTGCTGGTTTCGGCTTGGGTCGCGCTCCAGATGACCACGGGCAAAACGATTTTCCATGTGCTTTTGCAGGTGGGGGCCGGCACCGGGCTGATATATATCCTGCGCTGGTTCTGGTGGCGGATGAACGTATGGAGCGAAGTCACCGCGATGGTGGTGTCGTTCATAGTGGCGATCCTATTCCAGTTTGGCGCCGGGCCCTTGGGGTTGGATGCCGCGCTCGAGAGGGCCGGCTGGTTGCGAGTGATGGATCTGACCTCTTGGAAAATGGTGTTGGGGATTATCGTGACGACAGCGGCGTGGATCGCTGTGACCTACCTGACCCCGCCGGTGGCCGAACAGACGCTTGTAAACTTTTACCGTAAGATACGTCCGGGCGGGCCGGGGTGGCGCAAGATCGAGGCTTTGGCTCAGGCACAAGGAATGGAAGCGGAACCGGGCGGATGGAACGTGCCGGCCGGCATCCTCTGCATGCTGCTCGGCTGCCTGCTTGTGTGGGCTTCGCTTTTCGGCGTCGGGTATTTGCTTTACGGCGCCTATGTGAAAGGCTTGGTTCTGGCCATGGTAGCGGTGGCGGCAGGCTTGGTGCTGAAGCGTCAGGTGTCCGCGATGCGTTTACGGTGACGCGGGGCAGGCGCCCCGATCAGTTTCAATTGCTTGAACGAAAGTTGACGAGAATCATGATCGGGGCGGCATTTTAACAGAACGAGAGTAACACGAAAGGATATCGGCCATGAAAAGAGTGAAATACGCATTGATCGGGTTCGGCGGGATCGCGGAGAACCGGATCGCCAAAGAGGGATTCGCGTGTGACCGGGCGCGCTTCAAACCGCTGAAGCAGGCCGTGCTGGTCGGAGCCACGGATATCAATCCCGGTCGGCGCGCGGCTGTTGAGGCGCTGGGACTGAAGTGGTATAAAGACGCGGCGGCCGTGTGTGCCGACGCGTCGGTTGACGCGGTGTTCGTGGCAACGAACAATCTGACGCACGCGACATTGGCGCGTCAGGCGCTGGAAGCGGGCAAGGCTGTGATCGCGGACAAGCCGCTGGCGGCGAACTCGCAAGAGGCGCGCATGCTGGTGAAGCTCGCCGCGAAAAAGAAGCTGAGCCTGTCTGTGGACCACATGATGACGCATAACGCGCTGAATCTGAAGGCGCGGCAGTTGGTAGCCGGGGGCAAGCTGGGCGCGGTAAACGACGCGTGCTTCCACATGCAGTTCGCGTACGGGTTTGATCCGGCCGAGGCCGCCACCTGGCGCTGCGCGAATCGCGCGGAGATGGGCGGACCCATCGGCGATGTGGCCAGCCACTGTTTCTACATGGCCGAGTTACTTCTGGGCAGCCGCGTCCGGTCGGTGCGCGCGGTCTATTATCCCAAACGCATGGCGATCAAGGTTGAGGACGGCGCGCTGATCCAATGCGACCTTGAAAACGGCGTGACCTTCTCGGTGCTGGTGTCATTCTGCGACGCGCGCGGCGGGTTGGGCGGTACGCTGTCTAATCTGGGTTACGAGATCTACGGCGAGCGGGCGGTGCTGCGCGGATACGGAACCATGTTCCAGCTTTCGGGACATGCCGGAGAGCCTTTGAAAATGCGGCTGGAACTGGACGAATTCAAGAAACAGAAAAATTTCGCGGTGACCAACCCCGTGAATATTTATCAGGGTGTGATCACGGAACACGCTGTTTCAGTGCTTAAAGGCAAGCCTTTGACAGGACTGGATGGCTTGCGCAATGTGTTGATGTGCGAAGCGGCACATGCCTCGGCGCAGCGCGGAGGCCGAACGGTCAGGATCAGAGCTTAGTGTCTGACGATCTTATAACAGCAAGGAAAAAAGTTTGAAACTGCCTGTATGTGGGGGTGCGCGTATGTGAGCGCGTGAGTTCGTGCCCGCATGCCCGCATACGCACGGGCTCACACAATTGGGTTGCGGGCTCCGCCCGCATGAGGGGGTTTGCGATGAGCGGATTGGTCAAGCATCCGGACGCGATCAGTTTGGGCGTGATCGGGATGACCGAGGGCAACGGGCATCCCTACTCTTGGAGCGCGATTATCAACGGATATGATCGCGCTCGGATGTCCGATGAGTGCCCCTTCGCGGGAATACCGGTTTACCTGAACGCGCGTGCGCCGGAGGATTTCGGCATCAAGGGCGCGCGCGTCACGCATGTGTTCTGTGACGAACGCAAGGATGCCGAACACGTTTCGGCGTTGTCGCTGGTGCCGAATGTTGTTGACGAGCCCGAGGCGATGGTCGGCGCGGTGGACGCGGTTCTGATCGCGACGGACGTCGGCGGGGAACACGTGGCGCGGGCAAGGCCGTTTGTCGAAGCGGGCGTGCCGGTCTTCATCGACAAGCCGCTGTGCGATAACCGGCAAGACCTGGCGGTGTTCGAGGGCTGGGTCAAGGACGGCGCGGCGATCTTATCATCGAGCTCCACGCGTTTTGCCGCGGAGTACGCGCCGTATCAGCATCCGCGCGCGCCGCTGGGCGATTGGCGTTTCATCGCCATGCCGATGGCCAAGAAATGGGAGACATACGGCATCCACGCGCTGGAGGCGGTCTTCAGCATAACCGGGCCCGGTTATGTGTCGGCTCGCAACACAGGCGCGTTTGATAAAAACATCGTGCATTTGAAGCACGGCAGCGGCGCGGACGTGGTGATCGCCTGCGGCAAGGGTATAATGTACGGCGGAGCCATGCTGCTGTGCGGCGCTAAGGGCAACTCCGAAGTGGTGACAAAAGACACGTTCGCTTCATTCAAGGCGCAGCTTGCGGAGTTTGTCGGATTTCTGAAAAGCGGTATCCGCCCGTATCCGTTCAGCCACACTGTCGAGCTGATGCGGCTGGTGATCGCGGGCATCGAGAGCCGCGAACGCGGGGGAGACGAAGTGTGGATTTAAAGGGAGGACTACATGAAAGTGTTGGACAGTTT
Source organism: Kiritimatiellia bacterium (assembly GCA_028707675.1). Classification (GTDB taxonomy): domain Bacteria; phylum Verrucomicrobiota; class Kiritimatiellia; order RFP12; family UBA1067; genus JAQVQN01. Next base: position 7,069 of record JAQWAM010000051.1, read on the forward strand.
TTCGTTGAAGGGCAAGGTGGCTCTGCTGACCGGCGGCGCCGGGCTGTACGGCCGCCAGATTGCCGAGGCTTTGGCCGAGGCCGGGGCTGAAACATACATAGCTTCCAGGAATGTCGAGGAGCTTGAGAAAGTCGCAACCGCGTTGCGTGAGGCCGGAGGGTCTGTCACGGCGTTGCCGCTGGATCTTGACGACGAGGCGTCGATAAAGGCGCTGGTGGCGGAGATCACGCGGCGTTCCGGGCGGCTGGACGCGCTGGTGAACAACGCGGTCACGCGCTGCGCGTGCGCGAGCTGGAGCCTGCCGATGGAGGATTTCGACAAGAGCCTGCGCATTAACGCCTCGGCGCTTTTCTGCCTGACCCGGCTGGCGGCGGATGAGATGAAGAAGAGCGGCGGCGGGTCTGTCATCAACATAGGATCGTACATGGGGCTGCTCGGCCCGGACCCGCTCAACTACGTCGGAACGGACATGATGAAAGACCCCTCGCCGGTTTATTTCTTTGAAAAAGGCGGCATGGCCAATTTCACGCGCTTCGCTGCCAGTGTG